>JAFXNQ010000064.1 GCA_017529425.1 Bacteroidales bacterium
CCAGGCTGGTGACGGTACCACCACAGCTACCGTTCTGGCTCAGGCCATCATCAACGTGGGCCTGAAGAATGTCACCGCAGGTGCCAACCCCATGGACCTCAAACGCGGTATCGACAAGGCCGTTGCTGCAGTTGTAGCTAATCTTCGCAAACAGAGCGAGGCCGTTGGCGATGACTACTCCAAGATTGAGCAGGTTGCCACCATCTCCGCCAACAACGACGAATATATCGGCAAGCTTATAGCAGAGGCCATGAGCAAGGTTAAAAAGGACGGCGTGATTACCGTAGAAGAGGGCAAGGGCACCGAGACCGAGGTTAAGGTTGTAGAGGGTATGCAGTTTGACCGCGGTTACATCTCCGCTTACTTCATGACAAACCCCGACAAGATGGAGTCCGTTCTCGAGAACCCTTACATCCTGATTACCGACAAGAAGATCTCTACAATGAAGGATCTCATGCCGCTTCTGGAACCCGTTGCACGCGAGGGTCGCGCCATGCTGATTATTGCAGAGGATGTTGACGGTGAAGCGCTTACTACCCTGGTAGTTAACAAGCTGCGTGGCACATTGAAGGTGGCTGCCGTCAAGGCTCCCGGCTTTGGTGACCGTCGCAAAGAGATGCTGCAGGATATCGCTATCCTCACCGGCGGCCAGGTTATCAGCGAGGAGAGGGGCATTACCTTCGAGAACGCTACCTTGGATATGCTGGGCCAGGCAGAGAAGGTATCCATTGACAAGGACACCACTACTATTGTGGGCGGTTCTGGCGACAAAGAGGCTGTTGCACAGCGTACCGCACAGATCCGCACCCAGATTGAGAACACCAAGAGCGACTATGACCGCGAGAAATTCCAGGAGCGCCTGGGCAAGCTCGCCGGCGGTGTGGCAGTGCTTTATGTTGGCGCTGCAAGCGAGGTCGAGATGAAAGAGAAGAAAGACCGCGTGGAGGATGCACTCAACGCTACCCGCGCAGCTGTTGAAGAGGGTATCGTTGCCGGTGGCGGCGTGGCTTACATCCGCGCAACCGAAGCTCTGAAGAAACTCAAAGGTGACAACGAAGACGAACAGACCGGTATCAATATCGTGGCTCGCGCAATTGAGGAGCCGCTCCGCACCATCGTTGCAAACGCAGGCCTGGAGGGCAGCGTGGTTGTCCAGAAGGTCAAGGAGGGCAAAAAGGACTTCGGTTTCAACGCCCGCACGGAGACCTACGAAAACCTGCTCGCAGCCGGTGTCATCGACCCGACCAAGGTCAGCCGCGTAGCTCTTGAGAACGCCGCTTCTGTGGCAGGTATGTTCCTCGCTACCGAGTGCGCCATCGTGGACAAGCCGGAGAAGGCTCCCGCAATGATGCCCAACCCCAACGCCGGTATGGACGGTATGATGTAATACCCTATAATACTTCAAAAAAGGTCAGCTTCGCGGCTGGCCTTTTTTTGTATATCTTTGCGATATGGACGACAACCAATATATGCAGATGGCGCTGGAGCAGGCACGTGCGGCGGGGGAAAGGAACGAAATCCCGATCGGGGCGGTGGTCGTGTGCAAGGGGCGGGTAATCGCGCGGGCCCACAATCTCACCGAGACTCTGAACGACCCGACTGCGCATGCGGAGATGCAGGCGATAACGGCGGCCACGGAGTATCTGGGCGGCAAGTACCTGACCGACTGCACGTTGTATGTAACGGTGGAGCCCTGCCCTATGTGCGCGGCTGCGCTCGCCTGGGCACAGATTCCCCGCGTTGTGTATGGTGCCGACGACCCCAGACGCGGATATTCGCTTTTCAGCCCCAGCCTTCTGCACCCCCGCACCAAGGTCACCAAAGGTGTCCTGGCCGACGAATGCTCCACCTTGATGAAAGACTTCTTCAAAGCCCGTCGCTAAAAATCCAGCCTCTATTTTATTAGAAATAAAAAGTTTATATCTTTGCACCCTGACCCTGAGATATGGTGTAATGGTAGCACTACAGATTTTGGTTCTGTCTGTCGAGGTTCGAATCCTCGTATCTCAACAGTAGTAAAGTATTATTTACAAGACACGTGGAAAAGCCTCCGAGTTGCATTTTAGAGTCCCCTGCCGGCGATGGTTCAGACGATTACCAGGCGGCAGAGAAGACGTGTCATAACCCCTTTTACAAGCTAAATCACAAGTCGTACCTTTTGGTGCGGCCTTAACAACTTTTATATGGCATTATACCTGAAGAAAGAACTGGAAAACGAAGCGACAATATACGTTTGGGAGATTACCGAAACGGAGCAGGAGCTTATGGACATGTGCTCAATCCCAAAGAATGAACTGGAGGAGTTGAGCATGATTCGCAGCGAAGCGCGCCGCAAAGAGCGCCTGGCTGTCCGCGCCCTGCTGGGAGAGATTTTTGACGACAAGGTCTATCTGGGTCACCACGACAACGGCCGCCCTTTCCTGCACAACTCCGCGCAGGAGATAAGCATCTCCCACTCAAACCGCTTTGTGGCTATCATTACCCACCGCGACGAGGCGCTGGGCATCGACATAGAGTCGCTTGACCGCGATTTCTCTGCCGTTGAGAAAAAGGTTCTTTCTGACGAAGAACGGGACGACCTCAGCGACCACAACCGCAAGCTTCAGCTGGCTATTATCTGGAGCGCAAAAGAGGCCATCTTTAAACGTATGTCCCAGCTTGACGTAGATTTTGCCGAGCAGATTGAGATAGAGAAGTTCTCCCCCCGCGACGAGGGCGAAATCAGCGCCACCTTCACCCACAAGGATGGCACCGAGATGGAATTTGACCTGGAGTATATGGTGTTTGAACGCCATGTGATGGTCTGGCTGGTAGGATAGATACACGAATAAGTGATTTGAGATAAGCAACAGTATCAGATTATGCTCAGAATAAAACATGTTGCCACCCTCGCCGTGATCGCAGCCACCCTGCTGGCCGGCTGCAGGGGAGGTTCTGCAAAAAAATCGGCCGGCAATCCTGCTGACAACCGCTTCCCGATGCCGGAGGTGCCCGCCATGGTTGCTGACCAGCAGCAAGCCATGGAATACATCGCTGCACACTTCTGGGACAAATTCTTAACCGAAGACCGCCCCGGCGTGCAGGATACCTCACTGGTACGTGGTTTTACCAAGGATGCTTTTACCGAGTATTTTTGCCAGTACGCCATATACCTGAGAGCAATGCCTCCCCAGAAAGGACTGAACTATACCCGCACCTTTTTGGACAAGGTGGAGAAAATGCAGTTGGAAAACCCGGAAGGGACCCTTTGGAAAAACGTTACGAGCGTTTATTTCAAGATTATGCAGGATCCCAACTCCCCTTATCGCAACGAGGAGTTTTGCATACCCCTGATAGAGAAACGCGCCACCAGCTCCCTCTCCACAGAAGAGGAAAAAGCCCGCGCAGAGCACGACCTTCCGCTCTTCTGCCTGAACCGGCTGGGAGAGAAGGCTGCCGATTTTGCATTCACCCTGAGAAATGGCCGGGTGATGAATCTTTACGACATCGAGAGCGAATACACCATGATCTTCTTCAGCAACCCGGGCTGCAACAACTGCCGTGAGGTTATGGAGATGCTGCAGGGTTTCCCCGGCATAGACCAGCTGATTGCTGATAAGCAGCTCGCCGTTGCCAACGTATATCCCGATGAAGATCTGGGCGAGTGGATTAAGTACGCGCCCATATACCCTACAAACTGGTATAATGGCTACGACCACCTGCTTGCAGTGAACGGCACTCCGCTGTACAATATACGGGCAATCCCCTCTATCTATATGTTGGACAAGGATAAAAAGGTCTTGATGAAAGATGCACCTTCCGACCTTCTGATGGAGTTCATGAAGATTGTTTTCGGCCCTACAAATTAACCCCGGTAACGAATTCTGCACCAAAGCGCCACTTCCCGTCAAAATCAAGATGACGGTTGAAGCGGCCACCTATATTCAACTCCGGACCGAGCCTGAAGAGGTGCCCCTGGATGGTGAGCACGGTACCATAGGAGGCCAGCTGCTGCACCCCCTCCGGGCCGCGGTTCACCGCATAATCTGCAAACGGCACCACGTTAACCCGCATCAGATAGAGCAATATCGGCACCGGATGCCAGTCGTTTATGTTTATGGGGATTGCATACTCTGCAGTAACTTTGAAATAGTCATTAAGCGGCATTTTTTTGCAACCGCGTGGCACCTTTGCCAGATTCAGCATATAACTTCCGGCATCTCCGTCGTCGAACCGTTTTTGGGCGCTGGCTGTTAACTTGAACCCCTGCAGCTGGGTGAAGCCGGGGATGTAGCCGTAAACATATCCGTACACAGCCTTCCCGATTCCGTCGAAGGGTCCCATGGCGTAAGCACCCTTGGCCTCCACGCCGATACCCAGACGGGGCATAATAGCCCCCTTGGGAGTTGGAAGAACGCTGTAATAACGCAACCCCGCCTCAATGTCACCACCACCGATGCGCACCTCATCCCCCTGCTTATATTCGTCGTTGTTCCACTTGACCTCTATACGGGGAATAAAGGCTCTTTTCCATCCTCCGCTTGACAGATTGATATTGGTATATACCGATCCGCTTAGCTCCAGCGCAGGGCGGGAAAGCGCTGTTGTATCAAGCGGGGTGCTGACAGAGGGGCCATAACCAATCCTGCGCTGGGCCCGGTCGTTAAAATCGGCTGATATCTCAAATATGGGCCAGAGGCCGCTGTAGTTGAAGTTGAAGTGGCCCGCTACCCGCTTGTTGTGATATGATACGCCGGCAATTGCCACCGCCGTTCCCAGCAGGTTCTGCGACATTACGGTGACACCGGGGGCCGCCAGCTGGTAGTAGTGGTCGTAGCTCATATTCATGATGCGGTTCACACCGGCATAGATGGGCGCCCACGAGTGGAAATGCAGCAGGTTCAGCGACTTGTGGTAACGTTTGGCCGGGAGGGAATCTACCCTGGCGCGGATTTCTGCCATACGCTCAGGCGACAGGGCCGGGGCCATTGTATCGGCCTGGGCAGAGAAGCGGTCGGCGTCGCTGAACAGGAAAGGCTTGCTGAAATCGGCATCTTCCCAGAGGAGGTCGGCACGTGCAGTCTTCACCGGACCGTAGCCGCGATGGTTATAGTCACTATAGTAGAGGGTGCCCGTCTCGGTGTCAAAATGTGGATAAGCGGCGCCGAACATTGCGTTGGTCAGTTTCTGGGCACGATGGGTGGCGGGATTGAAAGAGTAGATGTTTGCGATGCCGTCCAGGTCAGTTTCAAACAGCAGGCGGTTACCAGCCCGCTGCAGGTTTACTATTGAACGGGTCTGGGGCTCAATCTCTACGCTCCACTGCGCGGCAGGCTCTCCCACCGGGCGGGAATACAGGCCCCACTGCCCGTCTCCAGTAATGGCATCCACGTAGATGCGGTTCCCAACCCAGGCGGTGCTGTGTATCTGTCCGCCGCCGGGGGCCTCGATGCGCGATATTTCATCCATCGTATCGGCATCCAGCACAACAATCTGCGAGGTGCCGTCAAGAGCGTATTCGGTAACTGTCATACGGTCGCCCACAGGGGAGTAGGCGGGGTTGAACCAGCGGGTGCGGTGGGTGAGGGTCCGCATACGGCCTGTGTTCAAATCGTAGGAGCGGATTACGGAGTAGTTCTTCAGTTCCCAGCGGGGGTGGGGGACTATCTCCGACCATACCAGAGTGTGGTCGTCCTTCTTTATCACATTGCTGGTGTTGCTGCTGGAGGCAAAGGGGCGTATGTAGTGTTCCTGCCCTTCAGCATCTATGGATATCAGCCGGCTGGCCTGGGTCATGCTGGCCTTTACCGCCACCACATTACCTTCATAAGGGAGCACGGAGGTGTAGTTGCCAAAGTAGCCATCGTCGTATTCAGTGAGCAATTTCTCCGCCGTGTATGGGGCCCGCTCAATGAAATCTGCCCGCCACTTGTTTTTGAAGTAATCTACTGCGCCGTGGAAGTTCTTGCGGCGGGTCCGGCCGGTATAACGCTGGTATGCCTTGTTAAGGATACTCGGGTCGTACCAGTAGCGTGTGTAGTCGTGATATATGTCTCCGATTACGTAATAGTCGGAATTATCCCGCATAAAGGTCTCCATAATGTAGCCGAACGCATACTTGCCTGGGATATAGTTACGCACCGAGCCAAAGCGGTAAGTGTCGTAGGAGTGTTCCTCTCCCGCCAGGAAAGAGGCTCTGAAAGGCATCAGGAAGTTGGGGTCCCTGCCCCGGCCGGCCTTGGAGAAATCGGTCTCGGAGTGGACGGCATCGCCCTCGAGCTCCCAGCCGGATGGGTAAAAACCCATGCCGAGCCCCACTGACTGCTCACCAAGTATGTAGCTGAATACCTTGAAAGTACCGGTTGTGAAGTGTGTCACCTGACCTACGTGCCGCCCCTCATGCATCGCCAGTTGGTGTACCCACGTGTCGGCATAGCTGCCGCTGAACGGCGGGGTAGTAAAGATATCCACCCGGCGCGGTGCCCATACCACGGTGGCGTTGCTTGAGAGAGTATAAGGGTGAAGTATCAGGGGGACCTCGCTGTCCTCAATTTTAAGTCCCACCTGAGTGCGTGGACGGGCTATCTCAAAATTATAAAGATATTCCCGGGCCAGAGAGTCCAGGCCGCGGGGATAAATTACCCGGAAGTTATCCCCCTTGATAATGTTCCAGCGGGCGGAGGAGGGGTCGGCTCCCAATTGGTAATACTGGGCCCTTGCCCCCAGCGAGAGGGCAAGCAGCAGCACAGCGACGGATATGACTCTATCGACTCTCTTCATTAAAATAGTCGTATACGTTTGCAGCCACTTTCCGGCCCACGACCTCCTCCAAATCGTTAAGAGAGGCCTCTTTTATCCGCTTTACACTCTTGAAACGGGTCAACAGCCTGGCAGCGGTGGCTTCGCCGACTCCCGGAATCTCTGCAAGTTGCGAGCCAATCTGACTCTTTGAGCGCAAGTTACGGTGATGGGTTATGCCAAACCGGTGGGCTTCGTCGCGAATTTGCATCAGCACTTTGAGCGAGGTGGAGTTCTTGTCAAGGAATAGGGGGTAGGGGTCGCCGGGGCGGATTATCTCCTCCAGACGCTTAGCAAGCCCCACGGCGCACACCTTGTCGGCAATACCCAGCTCATGAAGCGCCTCCATGGCAAAGTGAAGCTGGCCGCGGCCGCCGTCTATCACAATCAGTTGCGGCAGGGGCTCTCCCTCTGCCAGCAGGCGCGAATAACGGCGGTTCACCACCTCTTTCATAGAGGCGTAGTCGTTTGCCCCCACCACGGTTTTTATGTTGAAATGGCGGTAATCTTTCTTGCTCGGGCGGCATTCACGGAACACCACGCACGATGCCACCGGGTTGGTCCCCTGAATGTTGGAGTTGTCGAAGCACTCTATGTGGTGCGGCAAATCCTGCATCCCCAAATCGCGCTTGAGAGACTCCATCACCCGCATGTTGTATTCGTCGGGGTTGACCTTCTCTTCGTGGCGGTATTTCTCTACCTTGAGCGCCCCGGCGTTCTTCTGGCTGAGGCGCAGCAACTCCATCTTGTTCCCCTTTTGCGGCACGGTTACCTCAACACCGGTGAACTCGCCACCCGGCGCAAACGGCACCACCACCTCTTTTGAAAGGGCCCCGAACTTGGATATCATCTCCGCCATAAAAGCGGCCAGTACCTCCTCCCTGGGCTCCTCTATGCGCGCCTCAAGCTCCATATTGAAACTCTGCACCACGCACCCCTCGCGGATACGCAAAAAGTTGCAGAAATGCTCCTGCCCCTCACTCACGATAGAGAAGACATCGGTATCGCTCATCGTCTGGTTAACTATGGCAGATTTGGAGTAATGGCGCTCCAGCAGCATTGCCCGCTCTTTATAGACCTGTGCATGTTCATAGTCAAGACGGGCTGCGGCATCGGCCATCTTCTCGCGGTTTTCCCTTATCAGGCCTCGCGCCCCGCCGGAGAGCAGTGTCTCCACCGCAGATATCATCGCATCGTAATCTTCGCGGGAAACGCGCCCCACACACGGCGCGCTGCACCGCCCCAGATGGGCATTCAGGCACACCTTGAACTTGCCGGCGGCGATAGCATCGTCTGTCAGACGCATCTTGCAGGTGCGCAGGGGATAGAGTTGCGCTATTAGTTCCAGCATGGCGTGGGCATAAGACGCATTACTGTACGGGCCAAAATAGCGGCTGCCGTCTTTGGTAAGGCGGCGGGTAAGCATCACCCTGGGATAGGGTTCCTTTTTTACTACTATCCAGGGATAGGTCTTACTGTCTTTCAGAAGTATATTGTAGCGGGGCTGGAGTTTCTTTATAAGGTTATTCTCCAGCAGCAGGGCATCCTGCTCCGTCTCCACCACGGCAAACATCATGTCACATATCTTGCCCACCATTACCCTGGTCTTGCGGTCCAGGCTCTCCGGCGGGCGGAAATATTGCGATACGCGGCGGTGGAGATCTTTGGCCTTGCCCACATAGATCACCTCCCCCTCACTGTTAAGAAAGCGGTACACGCCCGGCGAGTGGGGCAGTAAACTGACTTTTTCCCTTACATTCAATCGGCCAGAGACTTGATGCGGTTGTTAATCCAGTCGTACTCGTCCTGATAACCGTTTGCACGGAACAAATTGGCCAGATAGGTGACGTACTGCATCTCCCGGTCGAGGGTCTCCTCGTCCAGCAAGTCGCCGTGGAACGGCTGGCTGGAATATAACATCGACGCTACCGACTCCTCCAGATATGCACGGGAGAGGGCCTGGGCCTTCTCAAAGCACCCCAGGGTGAGATAATGGTCAATTGAGGTGAGGACCTCATATTCGTTTGACCCGCGGATTATCGCTATGTCATACGGGATGTTTTTCGCTGGAGTCACCTCGTAGCAGCGGTCCAGCACCTTTTCCGCCTCTTCAAAGCGCTGCTCGCTTATCAGCTTGTTGGCTACCTGGTTAAAGAGGCTGCGCACAGGTGTCACGCTGCTGAAAGCGTAGAGGTTGAAGTAATCAAAGTTGATGGTGGTATCCTTGAGGCTGTCAAAGTGATAGCCCTCCATGACCAGCTTGTACATCTTGTCCAAATCCATCTGCTTGGCTTCAGAGCCCTGAGGGCACTCTATCGGGACAATCTTGTATGCGTAGCCGTCAAACTGGAGGTACTTTTCAATCTCAAAGGTGCAGTCGCCGTTCTGGCTCACAAAGTAAATGGGACGGTCCCACTTGTAATTGTTGAGTATGTCAAGCAGTATCAGGTCGGTTTTAGTAATCACGCCGCTGTCGTCCGGTATCTTCAGCTCAAGTGCATCCAGCATCTTGTCGGCGTCCTTGGCCAGCACAATACCGGATTCAAGCGCCTTCTCCTTGTCCACGGGTACCACAATTGTGCGGGTGGCAATGGCGCCGCTGTTGCCGCTGCGGTACTTGGGGTTTGTAAACACCGTCATCACCTCCTCTATGGTTGCGGGGCGGCCAAAGGCGTCAATCACCTGTATAAAATCGTTGGTGCCATAGAGATAATCCTTTCGCGGCAGCGAAATGGGGAGCGGGGCAGACTTGTTGCAGCGGCATTTCATCTGGTCTATATACCAGTCCATTCCCAGCAGCGACGTATTCATTATCCTGACGTCGGTGCGGATTCCCTCCACCTCCTGGGCATACCACAGGGGGAAGGTGTCGTTATCGCCGTGAGTAATCAGGATGCCGTTCTCCTCGCAGCTGTTGAGGTAGTTGTAAGCCTCCTCAATGGAGGTGTAGCGGCCGCTGCGGTCGTGGTCGTCCCAGTTCTGGCAACCCATCAGCACCGCCACCGCAATTGCCAGGACACTTGCAACGGAGGCTGTTGCCATGGAGGTTGTGGAGGCAACCTTCTCCCCGTTTTCGCGGGCTATGCCCTTGCCCAGCAGGTTGTCGAACCACTCTTTAATGGCCATCACCGCCAGCCCGATCCAGATTGCGAACACATAGAAAGAGCCCGCGTAGGCATAGTCTCGTTCGCGCGGCTGGTAAGGGGTCTGGTTGAGGTATATGATTATGGCTATGCCCGTCAGGAAAACAGCAGGAAGGTGATCCAGCCGTTGCGGCCATCGTGCTTGAGCTGGAAAAACAAGCCTATGAGCCCCAGTATCAGCGGGAGAAAGTAGTAGTGGTTCTTTGCCTTGTTGTGCGCAATGTAGTCCGGTGCAAGGCTCTGGTCGCCCAGACGCACCTCGTCCAGAAACTTGATGCCGCTCTCCCAGTTGCCGCACGTGAGGTCTCCGGGCACCTGGCCCTGCAGGTCGTTCTGGCGCCCTACAAAGTTCCAGAAGAAGTAGCGGAAATACATGTAGCTTAGCTGATAGTCAAAGAAATAGCGCAGATTGTCGCGCATCTTTGGCATCTGGGTTTTCCTGAGGCTGCCGTCAGCCATACGGACCGTCTTGGTCTTGAAATCGCCCATAGTGTACGCATCGTAGAACTGCTCGTGCGAGCGGGACTGTGTACTCCACATGCGGGGGAAGAGCATCTTGGCCCCCATAGGGTAGTCGGCCTCAAGCGGTTTTGCCGTCTTATAGTATTTGTCATCCAGTTTGGTCCAGTAGGTACCGTCCTTGATGTCATATACAGATTTGTAACTCTCGCCAAACACCACCGGTTTGCTGCCGTACTGCTCACGGTTGATGTAGCGCACCAACGTGTACGGGTTGTCAGGAGAGTATTCGTTTGTCGGAGGATTGGCGTTGGCCCGGATAACCACCACGGCAAATACGGAGTAGCCGATAAGGATGGCGGTAAAGGCCAGCGTCATAGTGTGGGCCATGGCCTTTTCGCGGCGGCGGAAATAACGCAGCAGCGCAAAGCAGGCTGCAAACAGCAGCAGGGCCAGGATAGAGGCCCCAATGTTGAACGGTGCGCCAAGGCTGTTCACAAAGAAGCGGTCAAAGCCGGCAATGATCTTTGGCACCCAGGGGATGATGATGAAGAGTATGAGCGCCAGCACCAGAGCCGATATGGCCAGCATCAGCACACCTTGCCAGAAAGACATCTTCTCCCCGTCGTGGCTGCGGTAATAATAGATGAATACTATCACCGGTATTACAAGGAGGCTGAGCAGGTGGATTCCGATGGAGAGCCCCAGCATCAGCGCGATGAACACCAGCCAGCGGTCGTTGTAGGGCTCGCCGTAGTGCTCTTCCCACTTGAGGATGGCCCAGAACACAATCGCCGTCACAAGGCTGGACATAGCGTACACCTCACCCTCTACGGCAGAGAACCAGAAGGTGTCGGAGAAACAGTAGGCCAGCGCCCCAGCCGCTCCCGCCCCCAGCACGGCTATCGCCGCCCCGTTGGTGAGCGCCTTGCCGCGCCGCTCCAGCAGCCGCCTGCCAAAGTGAACAATGGTCAGGAACAGGAAAAAGATGGTAAAGGCAGAGCACATGGCGCTGCAGCAGTTCACCGCCGCAGCTGCATGTTCAGGCCCGGTAAACATGGTGAAGAAGCGGGCAATCAGCTGGAACATAGGGTTTCCCGGGGGGTGACCCACCTCCAGTTTATAAGAGGAGGCAATAAATTCGCCGCAGTCCCAAAAACTCGCGGTAGGCTCTATGGTGGAAAGATATACGCAAGAAGAGAGGACAAGTATTACTATGGCCAGTATATTCTTGATTCTATCAAATAATTTTTTCTCCATAAAAATCTTTGCAAAGTCCGTCTATATTAGGACAAATGTACGAATTAGTTTTTTTATAACTAAATTTGCAGCCGTAAATCGCTCCCGCTATGTCCAATGACTGGAAAAACCGCCTGGGCGTCGTATATTCCACCGACCCCAACTTCAAATATGTCTCTCAGGACGACCTTGATCAGGAGCCGGAGACCCTCCCGGCTGAGCGCCAGAAGGTTATAGTGGCCATTGACCGGCGCAACCGCGGCGGGAAGCAGGTTACAGTGGTAAACGGCTTCGTGGGTCGGGAAGATGACCTCGCCGCCCTGGCCAAGACACTCAAGACTCGCTGCGGCGTGGGCGGGAGTGCCAAGGACGGCCAGATAATAATCCAGGGCGATATGCGCGACCGGATAGTGGATATCCTGTTATCGTTGGGCTACAAGGCAAAACGCGGCAACTGATATGTTCTCTTTTCTGCAGGCGATAGGGCAGGACTGCTGGCAGTCCAGTGAATTGATGACGGTTGTGGGGGACAACTTTCCCTCGGCTGTAATCGAGAGCCATCCTGCGCTGACCACCTACGCGCTGCTGCTCTGCCTGCTCTATTTTATGGTTTTTGTGGAGAACTCGTTCATCTCGATTCTGATATCGTGGCGCTCGCTGTTCAACCGGATTGCACTGGAGGATACCCTGGCTAACAAAAACCTGATTTACGCCATCAACAACACCGCCCTGCTCTGCGTCCCCACGATATCTCTCGTGCTTTATTTCCTGAATGTATCGCCGCTCAATTTTGTATTTATCCTGGCGGCGATGTCTGTCTTCGTGCTGGCGCATCTGGGGCTTTTCCTGCTGACAGGATGGCTTAAATACTGCCCGGATATGATGCGCACGGTCTCCATCTGCGGCCGGATGCACCTTATCGTGTTCACTACCGTGTCGCTGTTGCTGCTCATCGTGGTGCGGCTGGCGGGCATCACTTCGTCTGTTTTCCCAACTGTTTTCCTTGCGGCGGTCTTTGGCTTGCTGTTCATTTTGCGTGCAACCCGCAGCCTGAGGATATTTAAAGAAAATAATTATTCATTATTATTTTGGTTTTTGTACCTTTGCACGCTCGAAATTCTGCCCCTGGGGCTTTTAATTTGCGCACTCATCCGGATATGATAGATTTAAGAGGTAAGAAAATTCTGATTGCACAGCCTGCACCCAAGAACAGTTCGCCGTACACAGAGCTTGAAAGCAAGTATATGCTCTCGTTTGACTTCTGCCCGTTTTTCACGGTGAAGCCGGTCTCTACCCGCGATTTCCGTGCGCAGCGCGTAAATATCCTTGACCACACCGCCATCGTTTTCACCTCCCGCAGCGTGATTGACGCATTCTTCAAGATCTGCGAGGAGATGCGCGTAACAGTTCCGGAGGATATGAAGTATTTCTGCCAGAATCAGCAGATTGCCCTCTACCTGCAGAAGTATATTGTATATCGCAAGCGCAAAATCTTCTTTGGTGACGGCAAGCCGCTGTCTGTTGTGGATGCCATCGGCAATAAGCATAAAAACGAAAAATTCCTCATAGCCTGCACCGACAGTCTGCGTGCCGATCTGGCAAAGGCCTTTGACAAGGCGGGCTTCAAATATGGCAGCGCGGTGTTTATGAACACCGTTGTGAGCGACATCAAGCATCTTGACCTGGCCAGCTACAGCGCACTGGTGTTCTACAGCCCGTGCGACGTACGCTCGCTGCTGGAGAACTATCCCGATTTCAAACAGAACGGCCTGGTGCTGGCGACCTTTGGCGTAAATACCGCAAAAGCGGCAGAAGAGGCCGGCCTCAAGATTGAAATCACTGCCCCCACACCGGAGGCGCCGTCTATCGCGCAGGCACTTAATCTCTACTGCAGCAAGCTGTCATAGCGGCTGCACCTTTTACCATTTCCCGCAAGCAACCCGCAATACCGCAGCCCATGACTTTTGCCTTTCCAAAAAAGCAACACCTGGCGCAGCGGGAAGCTATCACGTCGCTCGCCTCTCACGGCAAGGTACTATTCCGGCATCCAATCAAGGCTTTTTGCCTGCCTGCAGGCGATATTGGTTACCCCCGGTATGTATTTACCGTGCCCAAGAAGTTGTTCAAACGGGCTGTGAAGCGCAACCTTCTCAAGCGGCGAATGCGAGAGGCGGTGCGACTCAATCAGGAGGCCGTCCTAGGCGATTTCTGCGCCGATTTCCTGCTGGTGTATATCGGCAAGGAGGTTTGCTCTTACCATGTGATCGAGGCCGCGGTGAAGGAGATTCTCGCCAAGGGAAGGGGCCTGGCGGCTGAACCGGAGAAACCGGCAGATATAAAGCCCCGGCCATGACACCGTTCCACCATACGGTACGGCGCATCACCTCCTGGCCGGCACTGATGCTCATCAAATTCTACAAGGCGTTCCTGTCGCCCTATATGGGGCGCAATTGCCGCTTCACGCCCACCTGCAGCACATATACTTACGAAGCCATCGAGAAGTACGGCATCCTGCGCGGCGGCTGGCTCGGCCTCAAACGTATCCTCCGCTGCCACCCGTGGGGCGGCTCCGGTTACGACCCGGTACCGTAACAAAAAAGGCTGACCATTGCGGCCAGCCTCTTTTGTCAGGGTTTGTTTCCCTTATTTCTTGACAACCTTCTCGGCAGCCTTCTCCTCGCGCTTGCGGTTGAGGTCGTACATAATAGGCGTACCGATGAAGATGGATGCATAGGTACCGACAATCACACCAAGAGTCAGGGCAACTGCAAAACCGCGGATGCTCTCGCCGCCGAATATTGCGATGGCAATCAACACAATCAGGGTGGTGATGGAGGTGTTCAACGTACGGCTCAGGGTTGCATTGACCGCGTCGTTGATATTGTCGCGCAGGGAGCGCTTGGGATAGAGAGTCTTGTATTCGCGGATACGGTCAAAGATCACCACGTTATCGTTGATTGAGTAACCGATGATTGTCAGTATCGCTGCGATGAAGGTCTGGTCGACGTCGAGGGTGAACGGCAGGATTCCGCTGAACAGCGAGAAGAAGCCAATCATAATGAGGGCGTTGTGTACCAGTGATGTCACGCCGCCGACACCCCACGTCCAGTTGGTGAACCTCAGGGCGATGTATGCGAAGATGGCAATCAGTGCAAGGATTACGGCGATAACGGCATCACGCTGCATCTCACTCGCGATGGAAGCATCCACGCGGTCGGAGGAGATGATACCGTTAGGGTTGTTCAGGGTAGAGGTGAACTCTTCCTGGCTCATCTGGTTTGCGAAGAAGCCCTTCAGGGCGTTGTATATCTTGCCTTCAATCTCTTTGTCTGTCTGCTGGCTGTGGTCGTTTACTTTATATTTGGTGGTAATACGCATCTGGGATGCACCGCCAAACTGCTTAACCTCGGCAGCCTCGCCAAACTCCTGCATTGTAGCGGCACGAACCTGCTCTGCGGTAACAGGCTGGTCAAAGCGGACTACATAAGTACGGCCACCGCTGAAATCTACACCATAGCTGAAGCCCTTGGTGAATATGCTTACCAGAGCGATGACGCAGAGCACTGCGGAGATGATGTATGTGGTCTTGCGCAGCTTGATGAAGTCGATGTGGGTGTTCTTGAGGAAGTTGCGGGTTGCGGGGGAATCAAAGCTGATGTCTTTGTTGCGGGCCAGCCTTGCCTCGAAGATAAGTCTCGGGATAAAGATGGAGGTGAATACGGAGGTGATGATACCGATAACCAGCACGGCTGCGAAACCTTTGACGGGACCGCTGCCGAAGAAGTAAAGGATGATACCGGTAATCAGGGTGGTCAGCTGACCGTCGATGATTGCCGAATATGCATTCTTGTAACCGTCGCTAATGGCAAGACGGAGCGACTTGCCGCTGCGGAGTTCCTCCTTGACACGTTCATAGATGATGACGTTGGCATCCACCGCCATACCCATGGTAAGCACGAGACCTGCGATACCGGGGAGGGTGAGGACTGCACCGAACGATACCAGGGCGCCGAAGAGGAAGAGCACGTTGCAAAGGAGGGCAAAGTCGGCTGCCCAACCTGCGCGACGGTAGAATATAATCATGTAGATGAGCACGAGCAGGAAGGCCAGTGCAAATGATATCATACCGCTCCTGATGGACTGGCTACCCAGGGAAGGACCAACGACCTGCTCCTGGACGATGCGTGCAGGGGTGCTGAGCTTACCGCTCTTGAGCACGGTAGCAAGGTCTTCTGCCTCTTCAGGGGTGAAGTTACCGGTAATCTGGCTGCTACCGCCACTGATCTTGTTCTGTACGTTAGGGTAGGAATATACCAGACCGTCCATCACGATGGCGATCTGCTTGCCGATGTTCTGTTCGGTGATGACCTCCCAGCGTGCACTGCCGGTAGAGTTCATGGTCATGCTGACTTCGGCTGCACCGGAAATCTGGCTGTAGTTTACACGGGCGGATGTGATTACGCCGCCGTCCAGAACGGCTCCTTTGCCGGCTGCGCTCTTGAGGGCAACCAGTTCAAAGTACTGACCGCTCTTGTCGTATGCGCTGGGCTTGAAGGTGAGTGCCGGAACAAAGTCGTTGGGGAACTCTACGCTGCTTTCGCGGAGCATACGCATAACATCTGCGGTATCACGGTAGTGGATGAAACCGAGGCAGGCGTTGTTGGCGCCGGTCTGCTGCATGCGGCCAAACAGCGGGTTAGCCTTGCGATAGGCCTCCAGCTGGTCGTTCTCGCTCTGCTCTGCATTGGCGGTAAGGTTGTTAAGCAGGCTGTCCACCTCGGGGGCAGCTTCTGTAGCCTCGATTGCCTCACCCTCTGCAGCGGTCTCCTCTACGGAAGCCTCAACAGCTGCAAGCTTGGCTGCCTCGCTGCGGTTCAACTCCTGCAGGAAGGGCATAATTTCGTTTGCAGTGTAGGTCTGCCAGAACTCAAGGGATGCGGTACCCTGGAGGAGCTTACGTACACGCTCAGGCTCCTTCACACCCGGAAGTTCCACAAGGATGCGGCCGGTGCGGGCAATTTTCTGGATGTTGGGCTGTGCCACGCCAAACTGGTTGACACGGCGCTCCACAACTGTATAGGAGTTGTTGATTGCGCTCTCTGCCTCTTTGCGGAGGAGGTCTATAATCTCATCGTTGGTGATCTTGGACTTGTTTGCAACGTCGCTGCTGAACTTGTCGAGGTCAATGTCAAAAGAGAGCCTCTGTTCACCTGCAACCTCTTTCCAAGCCTCTGCGAAAAGGGTGATGAAATCGGTGTGGGTCTCCTCTGCACGCTGACGCGCCAGCGAGAGTGCCTTGTTGAATTCATCGGTGGTCTTTTCGCGGGCGCAGTTGCGAACCAGCTCGCCAAGGTCCAGCTGCAGCATTACGTTCATACCGCCCTTGAGGTCCAGACCCAGGTTAATCTCTTTCTCCTTTACATCCTTGTATGTGTAGCCGAGGTAAACTTTCTCGGTGGATATGGAGTCGATGTACTTGTTGTTTGCCGCAGTGCTGATGGAATCCAGGTAGAAAGCCTTGTCAAGATCCGAAACAAGTTCAAATGCGGGCTTGAGTTGCTCTGCCTCTACAACCTTCTCTGCATACTTTGCAGCTTTGCGCTCCTGGAGCGCTGTTACCAGCGTGAAAGAGAGCTGGAATGCACAGGCCAGGGCGATGAGAATTGCCACTAAACGAATGGCGCCTTTACTTTGCATAATTATTGCTTATTTTATTTTTTGATTATTTTCGCAAAATAGTCTGCAAAATTAGTATTTTTTCTTAATATTTGAAGTATTTCGTATTTTTGTTTTTGTACATCCGAACGGAACCAGATATGAAACGCATATTGTCTATATGTCTGATAGCAATCTTGATGGTGATTTCTATGCCGGTTGCGGCGCAGAGCGCACGGTCATATATCACCAGCGGTGACAAGGCCCTTGGCAGTTACAATTTTGAAGAGGCCAAAACCGACTATACACGCGCGTTGGAGCGGACTCAGGACTCTACCGAGCGGGTCGCACTGCTGGAAAAGATTACCTGTTGCGAGAACGGCCTCAATATGCTGAGCTATGCCTCGCGCCCTTATGTGATATCTACCATCACCGTTCCGCGAAACCGTTTCTTCCTCTATTACAGTCATTTCCCTGACAAAGCATGGAAGAAGGGGGATGATGGCTCGCCTTTCCTCTATACTGATGATATGGACAAGGTTATCATCCCCACCCGCGGCGAATTTGGCACCTGCGACCTCAACATCTCAAGCAAGATGGATGACGGCCGCTGGAGTCCGCTGGAAAACATGGGCGAGGGGGTGAACTCCCTTGAAGATGAGATTCTCCCCGTGCTCAGCGAAGACGGCAAGAAAGTATATTTTTCATCTAAAGGGTTATACGGACTGGGCGGTTACGACCTTTTTGTGAGCGAATGGGACGAGAGCCGGCAAGAGTGGGGCGTGGCGGAGAACCTCGGCTTCCCCTATTCTTCACCATATGACGACCTGCTGTTCTGCAACACCCCTGACGGCAACTTTTCCCTGTTTGCAAGTAACCGCGACTGCGACGCAGACAGCGTGAAGATATATCTGCTCCGCTATGACCCCAACCCCGTTAAAACAGCCGTGGAATCTGTGGAGCAGGCCCGGATGCTCGCCACCCTGAGGCCGCGTCCCGGCATAGACCTTGAGATTGACGAGAAAGAGTTCTCACACACCATGTACAGCGACGACAAGTTTGCGCAGTACTTTGCGCTGGTAGGGCGCTACGGAGCGGTGAAGGACTCTATCCGCACGTTGCAGGACGAGATAACCTCCAGCCGCGCCCTCTATGCCCAGAGCGATGAATCTGATCGCCAGGCTATCTCCGGCATAATCAGCAGGGCAGAGCGGGAGATACTGAGTCTCCAGAACACCCTCGGCGACATATCTGCAGAGGTACAGGCGGTGGAGATGGAGTTCCTGGTGCGCGGGGAGGAGATCAACCCCGCTGAGTTCAACCAGGCCGATATGGAGGATTCTATGACGAGCTCCTCCTCAAACTCTGCAGCCAAGCCGCAATATACATTCGTACAGCACACTATGGGGCAGATGCCTGAGATAGAATTTGTAAAACCTGCGGTTAAGCTGGATCTGACCTTCAAGGTGCTGGACGAGACAAACCTGATTACCGGCTATACCCTCCCGGAAGGGTTGGTTTACCAGATCCAGGTGGCAGCCAATGCAAACAGGCTTGACGCGGGCCGGCTCAAGGGGTTAAGTCCTGCGTTCGAATTCCGTTCCGGCAGCAAATACATTTACAGGGTGGGTCTGTTTGACACTTACGCTGAAGCCTCCAAGCACCTGGCGACCGTAAAGAAGAAAGGGTTCTCCTCCGCGGTTGTGATGGCCTTTGACAACGGCAGGAACATCAATCTGAAGAACGCCCGTTCCCTGGAAGAAAAGCGCAAGGAAAATCAGAAATACCGGGTCGTGTTCCGCAATTATCCCGACGGCATACCTGCCGATATCTTATCGGTGCTGCGCAGCAACAGCTCTGCTGATATCGCCCGTGGCACCGATGACGGACGCACCATATATTTCATAGCCCCGCTGGACCGTTCTGCCGCGAACAGACTGCGCGACGAAGCCGTGGCCGCCGGTGCCGAGGGGGTGGAGGTTGAGAAATTGTAAAACTAAATAATATGGGACCTATAGTTATTCTAATCCTTGTGGGGCTGATTCTGCTGCTGGTGGAAACCCTCCTCATCCCCGGATTTGCAGTAACCGGCATTCTGGGTATAGTGTCGATGGGGGCGGCCTGCTATCTGGCCTTCACCAGAATCGGCACCACAGCCGGAATCATCGTAACAGCAATATGCATCATTCTTGCCGTGGCGCTGGTGATACTGGTACTGCGCTCCTCGACCTGGAAAAAGGTCACCCTTGAGACCAGCATAGATGAGGCGGTGGATGTGAAGCCACAGCAGAAAGGGATTTCGGTGGGCGACGAAGCTGTTGCCTTATCGCGCCTGGCACCCATTGGGATAATCCGTCTGGAAGACGGCACAAAGGTAGAGGCTGCATCTGTGGATGGCCTCGTAAATGCCGGTACCAAAGTGGTTATCGACAGTATGGAAGCAGAAAAATTATTCGTTAAAAAAGTTAAATAATGGCTACTATCATTTGGATTGCGGTGGGATTTGTGCTCCTGCTGCTGTTGCTCTGGCTCTTTCCCGTAACCCTGTGGTTCCAGGCGCTGATTTCCGGCGCACGGGTATCTCTCCTGCAGCTTATACTTATGCGCTGGCGCAAGGTCCCTCCGGGAACTATCGTACAGGCTATGATTGCCGGCACCAAGGCCGGACTTAAACTCAACGCCAACGAGCTTGAGGCCCACTATCTTGCAAAGGGACACGTGCTCAAGGTGGTAAACGCCCTTATCTCTGCCGACAAGGCCAATATCGCGCTCGATTTCAAGAAGGCCGCCGCAATTGACCTGGCTGGCCGCGACGTGTTCGAGGCGGTGCAGATGTCGGTCAACCCCAAGGTGATAACCACTCCTCCCGTATCCGCAGTGGCCAAGGACGGTATCCAGCTGATTGCCACCGCCCGTGTCACAGTGCGCACCAATATCCACCAGCTGGTGGGCGGTGCAGGTGAAGAGACAGTGCTCGCCAGGGTAGGCGAAGGTATCGTCTCCAGCATCGGTAGCGCCGCTTCCCACAAGGAGGTTCTCGAGAATCCCGACAGCATCTCCAAGGTTGTGCTCAGCAAGGGTCTCGACGCAGGTACCGCTTTTGAAATCCTCTCCATCGATATCGCCGACGTGGATGTCGGAAAGAACATCGGCGCCGTGCTGCAGATGGACCAGGCCAATGCCGACAAGAACATCGCACAGGCCCGCGCAGAGGAGCGCCGCGCAATGGCCGTCGCTCAGGAGCAGGAGATGAAAGCCAAGGCTCAGGAGGCCCGCGCCAAGGTTATCGAAGCCGAGGCAGAGGTGCCCCTGGCAATGGCCGAGGCGTTCCGCAACGGCAACCTGGGCATTATGGACTACTACAAGTTCAAGAACATCCAGGCCGACACCGATATGCGTACCAACATCGCCAAGAAGTAACGACCGTTTCTCAGAACTGAAAGCGGGCAAGGTCTGCCGTTTTGTCGGGGACCTCGCCCGTTTTCCTTTGGTAACAGACTGACTCTCAGCGCATCACGGAACGACGGTGGGCAAGGTGGACTGCATCCCGGCAGACCTTGCCCGGTGAGATCTCCCGGCTGTGCTCGAGATGACAGACGTGGAGGCCGCATCTTCTTGCCAGCAGATTTAGAATGTCAGCGTCAGGCCAATGCCGTAGCGACCAACCGTTGGGCAGAAGCCTCTGCTCGCAAAGGGCACGTTGAACCTGACCGCTCCGTGCAGACGACCTTCGCTTGCAATGCTTTCCGGGCAAAAATCTGCCCCTGAAAGCATTCAAGCTACGGTATTTGTCTGCACTGAGCTCTGTCGCCGGCGTCCGGCCAAAGCGCCCCTACGTTTGGTTATGGACTCCGCGAAACTTTGGCGGGAGCGCAACCATTTTCCGTCCTAAAGTCCTGGTGATGAGCACTGCCGCACGGGACGGGTGTGACCGCCGCGTATCTCCTGGCGCTTTGGCCGGACAGGAGTGAGTTGTACGTCTAACGATTAAAAACAACACTCCGGGAGGGGGTAAATGCTTGCTTATGCCAAAGTGCTGCCACGTCCACTATCAACGGCCACATGGCGGTGACTAAGTGTACGAAGAGGACAGAGTGGACAGTAGAGATATTTCCGTTTCCTCTTTTAGTCCTTGGACACAATTCATAGAAAAAATGATTATCTTTGTGGAAACGTAAAGTCCCTCATTATGAAAAGAATACTGGTAACACTTCTTCTAACGACCATCTCATTTGCACTCTTGGGTCAGTAAATCTCTTTTACAGCCTTCGATACTAATGGTCCGATGGGAGAAATCCTTTTTGAGCAGAATGAAAATGGCGAGATAATTTATACAGGCCTTGTGGAGACACCATTCTCAGCAGACACTGTCATGGGTTTGGCAAGAGAATACCTATACACGCTTGAAAAGAAGTACAACGCTCGTATATCAGACCGTTTCGAGGGGGTGACAAAAGTGGCATGCGACGTTGAATTGCCTGTGGGGACAAAGTACATCGACGCCTCTTGGGCCGGTATTATCGCAAAGGCCGCATCCACCGTGAACTTCAACTTAGTTATTGACATCCGTCCCGGGAAGTACCGCTACACCCTCACTAACTTTGTCACCGACCGCTGGCGCATTCCAGGGGAGGGCAAGGATAAAGGCCAATCCAATATGATTCACTGGCAACGAGTGAACAGCCTCCAGAAAGAACTGGAGAAAGCCAGAAAGAAGGATAAGGAGGAGCTTGTCACAATGATTGAGAAGGAGAAGGCCTCCTATGAAGGCGAATACAAGGCGGTTATGGATTTCATCGAAGGACTGAAAACATTTGCAATAATTAATGATGATTTTTAGATATTATAACATACTGAATGAAAATAGGGATCGGGTTTTGTCGCCGATCCCTATCGTTTTTTTGTCCTGTCCATGTCCACGGGGCGTGGATTATTTTTCCGGTCTGGTCACTTTTCACTATCTCTGCAACCGGGCAGAAGCCTTCCGCATAAAGATCCTACTCGATATTCTTGCGGAGCAGGTTGTTGATGTTGACCTGGTCGGCGATGATTTTGTGGAGGTTCTCTACGGGAACGCGGTCCTGAGTCATTGTATCGCGGTAGCGGACGGTGACGGTGTTGTCGGTGAGGGTGTCGTGGTCCACTGTTACGCAGATCGGGGTGCCGATGGCATCCTGACGGCGGTAGCGGCGGCCGATGGAGTCCTTCTCATCGTACTGGCAATTGTAATCCACGCGCAGGCTGTGCAGTATCTCGCGGGCCTTCTCCGGCAGACCGTCCTTCTTGACGAGCGGCAGGATAGCGGCCTTGACAGGTGCAAGTGCCGGCGGCAGCGACATTACCACGCGCTTCTCGCCGCCTTCAAGTTCCTCTTCGTGATATGCGGAGGAGAGAACTGCAAGCACGGTGCGGTCAACGCCGATGGAAGTCTCAATCACGTAAGGAACGTAGCTCTCGTTGGTCTCGGGATCAAAGTACTGCATCTTGCGACCGCTCATACGCTGGTGGTTGCCCAGGTCAAAGTCGGTACGGCTGTGGATACCCTCCAGCTCCTTGAAACCGAACGGGAATTCAAACTCGATGTCGGTAGCGGCATTTGCATAGTGAGCCAGCTTGTCGTGGTCGTGGAAGCGGTACTTGTTGTCGCCCAGGCCCATCGCCTTGTGCCAGGCCAGACGGGTTTCTTTCCACTTTGCAAACCACTCCATCTCGGTGCCGGGCTTCACGAAGAACTGCATCTCCATCTGCTCGAACTCGCGCATACGGAAGATGAACTGACGGGCCACGATCTCATTGCGGAAAGCCTTGCCTATCTGTGCGATTCCGAAGGGGACCTTCATTCGGCCGGTCTTCTGCACATTAAGGAAATTGACAAATATGCCCTGCGCAGTCTCAGGACGGAGGTAGATGGTGCCCACGCCGCCGTCCACATTACCCAGCTGGGTGGAGAACATCAGGTTGAACTTGCGGACCTCTGTCCAGTTCTTGGTACCGGAAATCGGGCACACGATGTCGCAGTCTATGATAATCTGGCGCATCTCGTTCAGGTCGTTGGCGTCCAGAGCCTTCACCATCCGGGTGTGGACCTCGTCCCACTTTGCCTTGCTGCGGAGCACGTTGGGGTTGGTGGCGCGGACCTGCGCCTCGTCAAAGGCATCACCGAATTTGCGGCGGCCTTTCTCCACCTCCTTGTTCATCTTCTCCTCGAGCTTGGCCAGATAATCTTCAATGAGGACATCGGCGCGGTAGCGCTTCTTGGAGTCCTTATTGTCTATCAGGGGATCGTTGAACGCTGCCACGTGGCCGCTGGCCTCCCAGATCTTGGGGTGCATGAAGATGGCGCTGTCGATGCCCACGATATTGTCGTGCAGGCGGACCATGGCGTCCCACCAGTAGGTCTTGATATTGTTCTTGAGCTCAACGCCCAGCTGGCCGTAGTCGTAAACGGCTGCCAGGCCGTCGTAAATTTCGCTTGACTGGAATATGAAACCATACTCTTTGCAATGCGCTGTCAAATTGCGGAAAACCTCTTCTTGTGTCATTATTGTATCGAGTTATAATTATTACTTACTATCCGTATGTCTTGCTTTATCCTGTATCTCCCCTGGCAGGCTAAGCTCTGAGAGCAGCTCAGCGGCAAACGGCCGGCTGTAAATCTGCGGGTGGGGCAGCGTCAAACGTTCTGTGGCGCACTCCACATCGTCGTATTTCAAAATATCTATATCGACGGTACGGGAGCTGTAAATCCGCCGTCCGTCGGCATCATAAGCGGCTTCGTGGCGTGGCCGGCCCAGCATCACCTCCACCGACTGGCAAACCTCCAGCAGCCGTAACGGCGTCAGTCCGTCCGGGGCCGTGAAAGCCACCGCCAAATTCAAAAACGCAGGGCCGTCAAAGCCCACCGCCTCTGTCTCCATCACCTCTGTCCGCCTCAGGGAGACCCCGAGAGCGTCTTCCAGCATACCGCAGGCTGCATTCAAATACGCCTCGCGGTCACCAAGATTGGACCCCAGTAAAAGCACTATCATTCCAATCCCAGTTCTATGCGGGCCTCTTCACTCATCATATCCTTGTTCCACTCCGGCTCAAACACCAGCTCGATAGCCACGTCCACCACGCCCGGCACGTCGCGCACCGCCTCCGCCACGCTCTCCACCACCACGTCCGCTATGGGGCAGTTGGGGGCGGTGAGGGTCATCTTTATGTTGACCTGATGCCCTTCGTCAACATTTATCTCATAAATGAGCCCCAGGTCATACACGTTCACCGGAATCTCCGGGTCGTAAACCTGCCTGAGGGCCATCACTATGTTCGCTTCAAGCGCACTCTTGCCCATGCTTCAATCCTCCTTGAACTGCGCCGCATAATCGCGGATGCGCTTTATCATAGCCGCCAGACCGCCTGCGCGGGTGGGCGACAGGTTCTCTTTAAGGCCTATGAAATCTATGAAGTACAGATCGGTGCCCAGTATCTCTTCACTGGAGCGACCGTCAAACACCCTTACAAGCAGCGAAATGAGGCCCTTTGTGATGATAGCGTCACTGTCGGCGGCAAAATGCAGGCAGCCGTTTTCATCCCTGGTGCAGGTGAGCCATACCCGCGACTGGCAACCTTCTATAAGGTTGGCGTCGGTTTTATCGCTCTCATCAATCAGCGGCAGGGTGCGCCCGAGATCTATCAGGTACTCGTACTTGTCCAGCCACTCGTCGTACATGGCGAATTCGTCGATTATCTCCCGCTGTATATCGTTTATGCTCTTCATTACCTCAACATTTTAACAACCTTTTGCATCGCATCGCTAAAAATCTCTACCTCCTCTACCGTATTGTATGGCATCAGCGAAGCGCGTAACATACTGCCGCCACCTATGCGGTCTACTATCGGTTCTGCGCACATGTGCCCGCTGCGCAGCGCAACCCCCATCTTGTCCAGAAGGGTAGCTGCGTCCAGCGGATGCACCCCCTCTATGGTGAAGGTATAGAGCGGGATACGGTCGGCTGCCTCTTTCGCAGCCAGGAACAGCCCGTCAACAAAGCCCAGAGCCTTGTCCATCGCCGACATAAGGGCTTTCTCGTGAGTGCAAACCTGCTCATCCTCCGCGAGCGACGCGGCAAACTCCAGTGCCGGAGCCAGGCACGCTCCGCCAACGAAATTTGATGTTCCAGCCTCAAATTTAAGCGGAATGTCCGCGTATGTGGTCTTTTCAAAAGTCACCTTCTCCACCATGTCGCCTCCCCCCATAAACGGCGGGAGCTTTTCCAGCCACTCCCTCTTTCCATAAAGGACGCCAATGCCGGTGGGGGCATATATCTTATGCCCGGAGAATGCGTAAAAGTCGCAATCCAGCTCCTGTACGTCTACCCGCCTGTGTACGATTCCCTGAGCCCCGTCTATCAGCACAGGGATTCCCAGTGCGTGCGCCTCCAGGACCATCTCCCGCACCGGATTCACCACCCCGAGTATGTTGGAGGCGTGGGTTACTGCCACCATTTTCACTCCACGGCGCAAAGCGGCTCGGAATGCATCCAGGTCTATTGCGCCATCGTTGGCGGTATCTTTTCCGGCTCTGACCGGAACCACCTCCAGATGCGCTCCGACCTGGGCGCAGACCATCTGCCACGGAACCAGGTTGGAGTGATGTTCTGCCTCTGTTATGAGGATTCCGTCACCCTGGCCGATAAAGCCGCCGCGTGCCATGCACTGCGCCACCAGGTTGATGGCGGCAGTGGCTCCTGATGTGAGCACTATCTCATCCGGAGAAGCTGCATTGAGAAATTTTTGAGCCGCTGCGCGACCTTTCTCGTAAAAATCTGTAGCCTCGAAGCTTATCGTATGAACCGCACGGTGGATATTTGCGTTGTGCCGCCGGCAGAGCTCGTCCTGCAAATCCAGGACGCAGCGGGGACGCTGACTGGTGGCCGCGTTGTCAAAATAGACCAGCGGCCGCCCCGCAACAGTGCGTGAAGCAAAGTCGAAATTATCCCTTATTTGCGACGGCGAATACATTTATCCAACTTATTTTCGTAACTTTACAAACTGCAAAAGTAATCATTTTTGTCAATTATATGTACGAATATATATATGGTAAGCTCACCGAGCTGAATCCTGCCGAGGCAATTGTGGAGGCGGGCGGTATCGGCTACAAGCTCCTCATCTCGCTGGGGACTTTCTCTGAGATAGAGCACTCCACCGGCGGGAATGTGAAACTTTATCTGTATCACCTTCTCCGTGAAGACGACGAAGCGCTCTACGGCTTTGCCGACAAGGACGAACGGGCGCTTTTCACCCTGCTCATCTCGGTGAGCGGCGTCGGCCCCGGCACCGCCAGGATGATGCTCAGCTCAATGAGCAGCGACGGCTTGCGGGAGGCGATAATAGGGGGAAATGTCGCCAAAATCAAGGCCATAAAGGGGATCGGCACCAAAACGGCGGAGCGCATCATACTGGAGCTTAAGGATAAGGTGGTCAAGGGCGAGGGGCGGCAGGCGGCAGCTTTCGGCGTCAGCAGCGCGACCCGCGACGAAGCCTTCAACGCGCTCATCCTGCTGGGATTCTCAAAGCCAAATGTAGAAAAAGCCCTCGATATGGTTCTCAAGGAGGCACCTGGCATCAGCCTGGAGGATTTGATAAAAAAATCCCTCAAAATCTTGTAAAGTCGTAATTTAATCCCTACATTTGTATCCAACATTGGACTAGTATGTTCGTACCCGACGATTTATTATACACAAAAGACCACGAGTGGGCCAGGATAGAGGGTGATGTGGCAGTTGTGGGTATCACCGATTACGCGCAGGGAGAATTGGGGGACATTGTTTATCTGGATATCCCTTCCGTGGGTGAGTTTTTGAATGCCGGGGAGAAGTTTGGCGATATCGAGGCGGTTAAGACGGTGGCTGAGGCCTATATGCCCGTCAGTGGTGAGGTTGTAGAGTTCAACGAGGCCCTTGAGAGTGCGCCGGAACTGGTCAATGCAAGCCCCTATGACGAGGGGTGGATTGTTAAGATCAAGTTCTCCGATACGTCGGAATTTGATAATTTGTTAAAAGCTGAAGAGTACAAGAAATCAGTTTAACATTGAAAATTAAATGTGATGTGTTAAGCCCGCTGCCGTGACGGTATCGGGCTTAAGTTTTATATTTTTTTTATCTTTGCCGCGGTTAATATATTTAGACCATGGAAATCAAGCGTTTATTCGATTTCATCGAACACGTCCAAAAGGACCTTCCCTACAGGACCGACGTACTTGCCCGCCGTATAAAAGGTGAGTGGCACTATGTGAGCACAGACGAGTTTGTCCGTAACTCCTGGTCGGTTGCCAGAGGTCTGCTGGCAATGGGATACAAAAAAGGCACAAAGATTATTACCATAAGCAGTAACCGCCCCGAGTGGAATTTTATAGATATGGGCTCTGCGCTTGCAGGTATGATACACGTACCGGTATATGCCACCCTCAGTCACGACGATTATCTGTATATCTTCAACCACTCAGATGCGGAGGTCATATTCCTGGACAACCAGAAGGTTTACGATAAACTCTCCCCGATTGTGAATGAAATGGACCACCCGGCGAAGGCGGTCCTGCTTGACGAGAGCGACAGTACCTTCTGCCTGCGCGACGTATGCAAGAAAGGCGACAGCGAAAAAGAGAAGTGGAATGCGGTTCTTGAGCAGAACAAGCGGGATATCAAGGATACGGAATGTGTTTCTATCGTGTACACTTCCGGTACCACCGGCCGCCCCAAGGGGGTTATGCTCTCGCACCGCAACCTGGTGTTTGACGCACACGCACACGCCGTCCGCCACATAATGGATTACCGCCACATAGCAGTCAGCTTCCTGCCTCTCTGCCACGCATACGAGCGCACGATGATTTATGACAATCTTGAGCGCGGCATCCGCATCTATTATGCAGAGAACCTGAGTACCATTCAGGCCGACATGGCCTCTTGCCATGCCGACTTTTTCTGCGGGGTCCCTCGCGTGCTGGAGATGATGTACGCCAAGTTTGAGGCGGCCGGACGGCAGCTCAAGGGCATCAAGCGCACGCTATACAACATGGCGTGGGATTTTGCCAACAAATTCGATCCCGATGACAACAATGCGATATACAAGGCCCGGCACACCTTCTACGACAAAGCCATCTACGCGCGCTGGCGCGAGGCCCTCGGCGGCCACAGGATGATTGTGGTGAGCGGCGGCAGCTCCATCCAGGAAAAGATTGTGCGTTGCTTCACCGCCGCAGGTTTCCAGCTTTGCGAGGGCTACGGCATGACCGAAACCTCCCCTGTGATAGCTGTGAACAACCCTGCCGACAGAATGATGATGATAGGCACCGTGGGCCAGCCCATCGACGGCACCGACATCAAGTTCAGCGAAGAGGGGGAGATACTCACCCGCGGCCCGCATGTGATGATGGGTTACTACAAGGATCCCGGGCAGACCCGCGAGATTATCGACGAAGAGGGCTTCCTGCATACAGGAGACATCGGCTGCCTTGTGGATGGCCAATTCCTTAAGATTACCGACCGCAAGAAGGAGATGTTCAAGCTCAACAACGGCAAGTACATTGCTCCCCAGGCCATTGAGACCAAACTCAAGGAGAGTGAGTTCATTGAACAGTGCCTGGTTTTCGGTGAAAACCATAAGTACCCCTCCGCCATCATCATCCCCGACTTCAATGAGCTCAAGCTATATTGCAAGGAGTCGCATATCAAAGCCTCCTCTCACGAGGAGATGCTGGCCAACAAGAAGATTCTTAACAAACTTCACAAGGAGGTTACCAAAGTCAACGAATGTCTCGCCACACACGAGCAGATACGCCGCGAACAGTTCGTGGACGACGCCTGGACCATAGACAACGGGATGCTCTCACAGACCTTGAAGCTGAAACGCGCCAACATCACTAAAAAGTACGCAGAGCAGATGGAGAAGGCCTACGAGTAGTTCCCGTGGCACCTTTGTCGCTCGCTATCAGCACATTACACAATGTCCCTTGCGCATTTTTACGCAAGGGACATTTGTTAAAAGGTTGGGTTACAGATGGTTGGGTGCCACGGTTATCTGCCGAAGTAGACCAGCAGGACTGAGATGTCGGCGGGAGAGACTCCACTGATACGGGAGGCCTGCGCGATGGTGCGGGGCCTGTAGCGCTCCAGCTTGATGCGGCACTCTATGCTGAGCGAGCTTACCTTGCTGAAATCGAAATCTTCCGGTATCCGGATATTTTCCAGCCGCATTATCTTGTCGGCAAGGCGGCGCTCGCGGTCAATATAACCCTGATACTTCACGGCTATTTCAACCGCTTCCATAACCTCTGCATTGTCTATCTGCGTCACGGCGCCATCGGGGGCGGCTTTCAGCAAACCTTCCAGGGAGACACCCGGGCGGGAAAGCAGGTCGGCGATACGCTTGCGGTTCTCAATCGGAGCGCTGCCGACACTCTCCAGATAGCTGTTGGCCCTGGCCGGCGCAAGTGATACCTCTGAAAGTTCCTCCCGGTAGCGGTCTACAGCCTCGTATTTGGCAATCATATCGTCGAACCGTTCGCGCGGGATCAGCCCAAGTTCAAAGCCCTTTGCTGTCAGCCGGCGGTCGGCGTTGTCCTGCCTGAGCAGAATGCGGTATTCTGCGCGGGAGGTGAACATCCTGTAGGGTTCATCCACCCCCTTGGTGATCAGGTCGTCTATCAGCACGCCTATGTACGCCTCGTCCCGCATCAGAATGAACGGCTCCGCTCTGCGGATTTTAAGCACAGCGTTGATGCCGGCCATAATTCCCTGAGCGGCCGCCTCTTCATAACCGGTCGTTCCGTTCACCTGCCCGGCCAGGAACAATCCTTCCACAAGCCGGCTTTCAAGGGACGCCTTCAGCTGCGACGGGTCAAAATAGTCGTATTCCACGGCGTAGGCTGGACGGAATATGCGGATATCCTCAAATCCCTTGATTTCCCGTAACGCCCTGATTTGTATATCGGTAGGCAGAGAAGAGGAGAACCCCTGCAGATAATATTCGCAGGTATCCCACCCTTCTGGCTCCAGGAACAGCTGATGCGAGGTCTTGCCGGCAAACGTGCGCAACTTGTCCTCTATAGAGGGGCAGTAGCGCGGCCCGATGCCGGTAATCTTGCCGGTGAAAAGGGGCGAAAACTCAAATCCGCTGCGGAGGATATCGTGAACCCTTTCATTGGTGTGGACAATGTAGCACACCTTTTGAGGCCGGCCGTCCTGTATCGCTGAAGGTTCGCGGCCAAAGGAGAATCTGGCGGGGAAGGCGTCGCCCTCCTGCACATCCAGCTTTGAAAGGTCTATGGAGCGGGTATCGATGCGTGGAGGGGTGCCGGTCTTCATGCGTCCGACAGAGATCCCGGCGTCGCGCAGCTGGTCGGCTATATGATAGCTGGCAAGCTCGCCGATACGGCCCCCTTCTGCACTCTCTGTGCCGATGAACAACTTTCCGCCCAGGAATGTCCCGGCGGTAATAATCACGGCGCTGGCGGTAAAGGTTGTGCCCATCCGGGTGGTAACGGCGTTTACCCGTCCGCCTTCAATGGTGAGCGAAGCCACCGTATCCTGCCACATGTCCAGCTTGGGGGTACTTTCCAGCACACGCCGCCAGTTCAACGTGAACAGCGTTTTGTCGCACTGCGCGCGCGGGCTCCACATGGCGGGACCCTTGCTCTTGTTGAGCATCCGGAACTGAAGCGTGCTACGGTCGGTAACAATGCCGGTATATCCGCCCAGGGCGTCTATCTCGCGCACAATTTGCCCTTTGGCAATGCCCCCCACGGCGGGATTGCAAGACATCTGTGCGATGCCGCGTATGTCCATCGTGACCAGCAGCGTGCGCGCACCCATGTTAGCGGCGGCGCAGGCCGCTTCGCAGCCGGCGTGTCCGGCCCCTACAACTATGACATCATAATCGTATCCCATTGTGCCAAAGCGGTATTTTCTGCCTCCCGCATCTTTTTCTGCTGCGACGCGGTATGGTCGTCAAAACCCATCAAGTGCAGCAGACCGTGTGCAATCACCCGCATGATTTCGCGTTCGAACCCCTCCCCATACTCTTCTCCGTTGGCACGCACGGTATCAACACTTATAAAGATGTCGCCGTCAAGACGCTTAGAGCAAGCGTCTTCTCGTGAATCAAAGGTGATAATGTCGGTGTAGTAATCGTGCCCGAGATACTGCCTGTTCATCTGGAGCAGATACTCGTCGTCACAGAATACATAATTCAAGTCACCCGCTGAGAAACCATAGCCGGAAGCGACATTTTTTAACCACGATTTGATTTTGTTTTTCTGTTTGATATCAAAAGTGGTGTTTTCTTTAAAAAACGAAATCATTTGTTAAATTTGCGGGTTAAATAAAACAAGGCAAAATTATCAAATAAATACACAACTTAAAACTAATTGAAATGGCAAAAGTAACAGTTATCGGCGCCGGCAACGTAGGTGCAACAGTTGCCAACGCAATCGCACACAGCGGATGTGTTTCTGATCTGGTTCTCATCGACATCAAAGAGGGTCTGTCCGAGGGCAAGGCCATCGATATGATGCAGACAGCTAAACTGTACGGTTTCGACACCCGTATCAAAGGCGTCACCAACGACTACCCGGCCACTGCCGACACTGATGTTATCGTAATCACCTCCGGTATCCCCCGCAAGCCCGGAATGACCCGCGAAGAACTCATCGGTGTCAACGCAGGCATCGTGAATTCTGTTGTAAAGGCTGCTGCACAGTACTCTCCCAACGCAATCTTCCTGATGATTGCAAACCCCATGGACACTATGACCTACCTCACATACAAGACCTCCGGTCTGCCCAAAAACCGCGTTATCGGTATGGGCGGCCAGCTGGACAGCAGCCGTTTCTGCTACTATATCAGCCAGGCTACCGGCGCCGCTCCCAGCGATGTGGAAGGTATGGTAATCGGCGGCCATGGTGACACCACCATGATTCCCCTTATCAGCAAGGCTACCTACAAGGGACGCAAAGTCACCGACGTTGTGGACAAGGAGACTGCAGAGAAGATAGTTGCAGACACTATGGTTGGCGGTGCAACCCTCACCAAACTTCTGGGGACCAGCGCATGGTATGCTCCCGGTGCTGCTGCTGCATCTATGGTTAAATCCATGATTCTTGACCAGAAGAAGGTATTCCCCTGCTGCGTGGCTCTGGATGGCGAATATGGCAAGAATGACATCTGCATCGGCGTTCCTGCAGTTATCGGCAAGAACGGTGTAGAGAAAGTGGTTGAACTTGACCTCACTGCAGAGGAAAAGGCCGCTTTTGACAAGAGCGCAGAAGCTGTAAGCAAGACCAACAATGTCCTCAAAGAGATGGGGCTTGTTAAATAATCTCAAAATATTTTTTGACAAATAAATTATTCTTGATAATTTTGACAATCAAAGAATAATACGCGCTATGGAACTCAAAAAATCACCGAAAGCCGACCTTTCCAAAAGCTCAGCAATGTTTTTGGAAATCGGTCTTATCGCCGCCCTTGCAATTATTCTGCTCGCTTTTGAGTGGAAAACCGGCAATGTCAAGAAAGCAGAACTTGCTGCCAATGACGTAATTGCCGCAGAGGAGGAGATTATCCCCATCACCGAGGAGGAGAACATTGTACGCCCCAAGATGCCTACAATCCCCATCCTTTCCGACGCCATCGATATCGTGGACGATGATATCAAGGTTGACGAAGAGATGTTCTCTTTTGAGGATAGTGAAGATCTCGGCGTAGATATGAACGACTATGGCTATGAAGTCGGCGAGGAATCGGTTGAAGATGAGGCTATCCCGTTCGCACTGGTAGAGCAGAAGCCTATGTTCCAGGGCGGAGATGCAAACGCATTCTCCAAATGGGTAAACCAGCATCTGGCATATCCTGACATCGCCAAAGAGAACGGTATTCAGGGTCGTGTCACCCTCCAGTTCACCGTCGGTACCGACGGTAAGGTCAGCGGAGTGAAAGTTCTCCGCGGCGTGGATCCTTCCCTCGACAAAGAGGCTGTGAGGGTCGTTTCGAGTTCGCCTAAATGGACTCCCGGAAAACAGCGTGACCGGCCGGTAAAGGTTACCTACACCTTCCCCGTGATTTTCCAGTTGAAATAGTATTTGTCAATATTTTTATAAAAGGTGGCCGGCAAAACCTGCCACCTTTTTTCTTGAAACCATATGGAAAAAACTGTCGAGACGGCTGTTGTCGCCTCCGTCATACGCGACAAGGATCAGATCCGGGTGAGCGAAGAGTATCTGGATGAACTCGTGTTCCTTGCCTCCACGGCCGACATTGAGGTGAAAAAACGCTTTACGCAGCGGTTGGACCATCCATATTCCGGGACTTACTTTGGGAGCGGCAAACTGGCCGAGGTTAAGGAATATGTACAGGAGAACTGTATCGACTACATCATTTTTGACGATGAGCTGAGCCCGACCCAGATGCGCAACATAGAGAAAGAGACCGGCTGCAGTGTGATAGACCGCACAGGATTGATTCTGGATATTTTTGCACAGCGGGCCCGCACCGCCTACGCCAAGACTCAGGTGGAACTGGCTCAGTATCAATATCTGCTGCCTCGACTTACAGGTATGTGGACCCACCTGGAGCGGCAGCGGGGAGGTATCAACATGCGCGGCCCTGGTGAGAGCCAGCTTGAAACCGACCGCCGTATTGTTCTGGAACGCATATCCCGCCTGAAAGACCAACTTAAAAAGATAGACCGGCAGATGGCATCGCAACGGGGCAACCGCGGGCAGCTGGTTAGAATATCTCTGGTCGGCTATACAAATGTGGGCAAAAGCACTCTCATGAACCTGCTTGCAAAAAGCGACGTTTTTGCAGAGAACAAACTGTTCGCCACCCTGGACACTACCGTGCGCAAAGTGGTTCTGGAAAACGTGCCGTTCCTGCTGAGCGACACTGTGGGTTTTATACGTAAGCTCCCCACTCAACTTATCGAGGCCTTCAAGAGCACTCTGGACGAGGTGCGGGAGGCCGATATACTGATGCACGTGGTGGATATCTCGCACCCTAATTTTGAAGACCAGATAGCGGTGGTAAACAAGACACTGCGCGACATAGGGGCGGGGGACAAACCTGTGTATATGGTTTTCAACAAGATAGATGCTTACGAGCCGGAATCTTACGACGAATTTTCTCTGGACGAGAAAACCAGCCGGAATTATACTTTGGAAGAGATAAAGAACAGTTGGATGGCACACGAACATACCCCATGTATATTCATAAGTGCAAAAGAGCGCATCGGAATTGACAAGATGCGATCAGACTTATATAAAATGGTGGCCGAGATACACGCCGGGCGCTATCCCTTTGACAATTTCCTCTGGTAAAGACCTTACAGGAATTCCCTTATTAACTCAATTGTACGCTCTCTGCTCTCAAGCAGGGCGTGGTGGCAGCATTCCGGAAGTACCTCAAGGCGCACAGAGGGGCATTTTTTTACCATTTCTGCCCTGATCTGAGGGGTAACAAGAGTATCTGTCTCGCCGCAAACGGCCATTGCCGGCACTGCTGCTGATGCAAGGTAATCAGATGTATCCTCACGGTTCATCATCCCTTTCAGGCTGGATACAATACCGGCCGGATCGTGGGTCTCGCACATCTCCACCATTTCGCGGATGGTCTCGTCAAGCCGTCGGAGATTGCCGGGATAGAACATTTTTGGTATCGATAAATCAGCCAGTTGCATCAGGTGCCCAGTCTCTATCAATTCTCCTTCCCGCAGGGCAAGGGCCTTGCGCTCTTCTCCCTCTGGAAAAGGGTGGGAATTGAGTAGAATCATATTGTCAAAGCGCTCCGGAAACAGCTGGCAGCACTTTATCGCTACAAATCCTCCGAGGGAATGGCCTATCACCGATGCCGTATTAACACCGCACACGTCAAGTACACCCTTAGCGACAGTCGCCATCAAATCTATGGTGTTGACAGGGGCGGAGCAGGTGAGTCCGTGACCTGGCAAATCTATTCTGATTACACGAAAATCGCGGCTGAGGTTGCGGAACAGATCCTCCCAGATATACATTGTCTCAAGATAGCCGTGAAGCAGCAACACGGTGCGCTCTCCGGCCTTGGAATCCTCTATGTGAGTGGCAATATTAGAGGCTGTAGAGAAAAACTCCATACTCATTTTTTCCTTTTGTAAGTGTAAAGGTATGAATAAATTGAATATATTTGCATTTTAATGGATTAGATTACTAATAACCAATACATATACTCTAATGACAGAACTAATTTCCAAAGTTCCTGAAGGACCGTTGGCCGAGAAATGGACCAACCACAAGGCTCATATCAGAGTTGTGAGCCCCGCCAACAAGAAGAAGATGGAAATCATCGTAATCGGCACAGGTCTTGCCGGAGCCAGCGCTGCCGCTACCCTCGGCGAACTTGGTTACAATGTAAAAATCTTCTGCATCAGTGATTCTCCCCGTCGCGCTCACTCTATCGCAGCACAGGGTGGTATCAATGCGGCAAAGAACTACCAGAACGACAATGACTCGGTTTACCGTCTGTTCTACGACACCATCAAGGGTGGTGACTATCGCAGCCGTGAAGCCAATGTGTATCGTCTGGCAGAGGTAAGCAACAACATCATAGACCAGTGCGTTGCACAGGGTGTTCCTTTTGCACGTGACTATGGCGGATTGTTGGATAACCGTTCTTTTGGCGGTGCTCAGGTATCCCGTACATTCTATGCCCGCGGACAAACCGGTCAGCAGCTGCTTCTCGGAGCTTACGCTGCACTTAACCGTCAGGTGGCAAAGGGTACTGTCAAGAGTTATCCCCGCCACGAAATGCTGGATCTGGTGTTGATTAATGGTGAAGCCAAGGGTATCATTGCCCGCGACCTTACCACCGGAGAGATACAGCGTTTTGGAGCACACGCGGTTGTGGTTGCAAGCGGCGGATACGGAAACACATACTTCCTCTCTACCAACGCCATGAACTCCAACGGAAGTGCTGCATGGCAGTGCTATAAGAAGGGTGCATTCTTTGCAAATCCCTGCTTCGCACAGATCCACCCCACTTGCATCCCTGTACACGGCGACCAGCAGAGTAAGCTTACCCTGATGTCTGAGTCGTTGCGTAACGACGGACGCATCTGGGTTCCCAAGAAATTAGAGGACGTTGAGGCTATCCGCAAGGGTACCAAGAAACCCAGCGACATCGCAGAAGAAGATCGCGATTACTACCTGGAGCGCCGTTATCCCGCATTCGGAAACCTTGTTCCGCGTGACGTGGCTTCCCGTGCAGCAAAGGAGCGTTGCGATGCCGGCTTTGGCGTTAACGAGCAGGGTCTGGCGGTGTTCCTCGATTTCAAGACCTGCATGGAGCAGAAAGGCCGCAAGTATATAGAGGAGAAATATGGCAACCTGTTCCAGATGTATGAGGAAATCAACGACGTAGACCCCTACAAGGAGCCTATGATGATATTCCCGGCTATCCACTACACCATGGGCGGCCTTTGGGTTGACTATAACCTGCAGACCACCATTCCCGGCCTTTATGCAATCGGTGAGGCAAACTTCAGCGACCATGGCGGAAACCGCCTGGGTGCATCTGCACTTATGCAGGGTCTGGCAGATGGTTACTTTATCCTCCCTTACACTATCGGCGATTATCTGGCATCCAAGTTCAAGGAGCCCAAGACTGACACTAACGCACCTGAGTTTGAAGAGGCTGAGAAAAAAATCAAGGAGAGAATTTCCAAACTCCTCTCTATCAAAGGTAAACGCACTGTTGACAGTATCCACAAGGAGCTTGGTCATATTATGTGGGAATATGTCGGTATGGCCCGCAACGAGGCTGGCCTGAAGAAAGCTATCTCCCTTATCGATGACCTCAAGAAAGAGTTCTGGAGCAATGTTTATGTTGCTGGTGACAATGATCACTTCAACCAGGAGTTGGAGAAGGCTCTCCGGGTTGCCGACTTCCTTGAAATTGGACAGCTTATGGCTTATGACGCTCTCAACCGTCGTGAGTCCTGCGGCGGTCACTTCCGCGAGGAGATGCAGACTGAGGAGGGTGAAACCAAACGCGACGATGAAAACTATATGTATGTAGCTGCCTGGGAGTATAAGAACGACGAGGAGCCCGCATTACATAAAGAACCTCTGGAATTCAAATATTGTAAAGTCGCAACCCGCAACTATAAAGACTAAAGGCTATGAAATTTACACTTAAAATATGGCGTCAGGAGAACGCCAAGGCACAGGGTCATTTTGAGACTTACAAGGTTGACGGAATAAGCCCCGATACCTCTTTCCTCGAGATGATGGATATTCTCAACGAGCAGCTTGTTAATGAGAAGATCAATCCGGTAGCTTTTGATAAGGGTTGCAAGGGACACAGCGGTCCCGTCAGCTTTGATCACGACTGCCGCGAAGGTATCTGCGGAGCTTGCTCACTTTATATAAACGGTCGTGCACACGGTCCTGAGAGTGGTGTTACCACCTGCCAGCTTTATATGCGTAAGTTTAAGGATGGCAGCACCATTACAATTGAACCCTGGCGCAGCAGCGGCTTCCCCATCATCAAAGATTTGGTAGTGGACAGACGCGCATACGACAAGATTCTCCAGGCCGGCGGCTTCATTTCTGTCAATACAGGTGGTGTTCCCGATGCAAACTCTATACCTATTAAAAAAGAGAATGCAGATGAAAGTATGGATGCTGCAGCCTGCATTGGTTGCGGTGCCTGCGCCGCAACCTGCAAGAACGGTTCTGCAATGCTTTTCGTAGCAGCAAGGGTTAGTTCCCTGGCTCTGCTACCGCAAGGTAAGATAGAGGCTAAACGCCGCGCTAAAGCAATGGTAGACACTATGGACGCACTTGGTTTTGGCAGTTGTACAAATACCCGTGCCTGCGAGATGGAGTGCCCTAAGGGTATTACTGTATCACACATTGCACGTCTCAACCGCGAATTCCTCTCTGCAAAACTCAGTGAGTAGTATTTTTCTACACACATATTTAATAATTATGCCCGGCATCAACCGGGCATAATTGTTAAAAAGATAGAATAAGCATGTTGAAAACTTATCATAACTTTATCTAAAACATTAAAAGTCGCGCAAACCCACAAGTTTTCAGTTTTTCTCAACATTGATACTAACATAAGAAACTCTCAAAAATACATTCTAAATATACTTGAAGAGCGGATAAAATTATTTATCAACATTTTCAACAGCCATATTATAGACCCAAAAAATGAATTAATTTTTTTGTCTTATATTTGTTTGACGGTTGATAATATCCGGCCATAAAGAATATGAGTGAAAAAGTTTCATACAGGCAGCGAGAAGAATTCGCCGGAAAGGATACAGATTTTGAAAACAAGATCCGACCTGGTCAGTTTGATGACTTCGGAGGGCAGGCAGATATTATAGAAAAACTCAAAATCTATGTACAGGCTGCAATTATTCGCGGAGAGTCGCTGGATCATATTCTGTTTCACGGCCCTCCCGGCCTTGGTAAAACTACCCTTGCACATATAGTGGCCAACGAACTTGGGGTTAATATGAAAATAACCTCAGGTCCGGTGCTTGACAAACCTGGCGATCTGGCAGGCCTTCTTACAAGCCTTGAACCCGGCGACGTGTTGTTTATAGATGAGATTCACCGTCTCAGTCCGGTGGTGGAGGAGTATCTCTACTCTGCGATGGAAGATTTCACTATCGATATAATGATAGACAAGGGTCCCGGAGCCCGCAGTGTTCAGATATCCCTCAGTCCATTCACCCTTATCGGGGCCACCACCAGAAGCGGTTTATTGACCTCACCGTTAAGGGCGCGGTTTGGTATACAGGAGCATCTCGAGTATTATGATTACAAGACGCTGGCAGGGATTATTAAGCGCAGCGCATCAATATTGGATATAGGTATAGAGGATGATGCCGCCACGGAGATTGCCATGCGTAGCCGTGGTACGCCACGTATAGCCAATAATCTTCTGAGGCGGGTTCGCGACTTTGCACAGGTTAAGGGTAATGGAGAAATTGACCTGCCTATAACCAGATATGCCCTCAACGCACTCAATATAGACAAGCGTGGCCTGGATGCTATAGACAACAAGATACTAACCACCATTATAGAGAAATTCAAAGGTGGTCCGGTGGGGGCATCTACCATTGCTACTGCAATCAGTGAAGATCAGGGTACATTTGAAGAGGTTTATGAGCCTTTCCTTATAAAAGAGGGATTTATCCGCCGGACTCCCCGTGGCCGCGAAGCCACCGAACTTGCATATACACACCTGGGTCTGAGTCTTAACAGTGGTGACAACACATTGTTTTAGAGTTTGAAAAGATTCTATTACATATTAATAATGATTGTTGGTCTTATTATTCCTTGTAAGACCAATTGCTGTACAACTGCCATCTTCTCCGGGAAAGTGACTCAGGACGGTCGTCCCATCATCTGGAAAAACCGTGATAGCAGTTTTGAGCAAAACAGGGTGGAATATGTGCCTGCCGGGGGTGATGTAAAATATAGTTTTATATATTTAAGCAACAGCGCCCCTACTAAAGAGGCTTGGAGTGGAGTGAATTCAGTCGGGTTTTCCATAATGAATTCTGTCTCTTATAATATCAGGAAAGAAGGAGACACTACCCCTGCCAATCAGATGGATAAGGAGGGATTTGTAATGTACGATGCACTTGCCGTGTGTGAGACCCTGCAGGATTTTGAAAATATGCTTGACCGATTGGCAAAACCGATGGGGATTGAGGCGAATTTCGGTGTGATAGACGCATATGGAGGAGCAGCTTATTATGAGGTTAACAACTTCTCGTGGCAGAAGTTTGATATAAATGACAGTCCTGAGGGATATATTGTACGCAGTAATTATTCTTTCAGTGGCAGGGAAGGCGAAGGACAGGGATATGTCCGTTATGATAATGCGAAAAAAGTGATAGAAGACCGTATGAAGGAGGGAAATAAAATAGATACACGCTTTGTGATGGATTCCCTTTCCCGTAACTTTTATCAGTCAGAATTGGGATTCAATCCAATCAGCAGGGGTTTTGATTATTTTGTGGACAAAGATTTTATTCCACGTCGTTCTACAGTTTCCGTAAGTATAATTCAAGGGGTAAATCCTGGTGAAGACAGTTCTCTTGCTGTTATGTGGTGTACACTTGGATATCCACCCGTGAGTCAGATTGTACCGCTTATGGTATGTGCCGGCAAAGATATTCCGGCTGATTTTAGGGCGACTGAAAAAAGTGTAAACAGTTCTGCCTGCAATCGGGCGCTCAAGCGTAAAGAAAAAGTATTTTTTACTAATGATTCTGGTCGTGCATGTATAGATTTAAGGCAGATAAAGCAAAATATAAAAGAAATATCTGCTGTAGAAGAGAAGATATACCTCGATTTCTTTGAGATGCTGGATTACTGGAGAGAGTGTAATAGAGTTGATACAGGGCAGTTGGAGAGTTTTTATGAAGGTCTTGAAATTCGATAATCTTGGAGGTGGTATATCCTGTAAGGCTGTATTTGCATCAAATGTAATATCCCGCCTGAATTGCAGCACTCTGAACATAGTCTGCTTTAATACCAAAAAAGAGGCGCTGTTTTTCACTAGTGACATTGACAACTTTTTTACAGACAACTGTATATATTATTTTCCCTCTACTGCCGACAGTAAATCTTCTCAATCTGTAAAGAGCGCCACGTGCAAGGTTCAGCGTACAGCCGCGATAGGTGCAATTGATTCTTTTCTTGCCGAGAGTTTACCCGATAATCTGGATAAAAGTCTAGGTTGTGCTGGAACATCGATATCAAAAGAACTGCTCAATAAGCAACTTAACAGTGTAAATAATCCACTGATTATTGTCACATATAAGGATTCCCTGCAGGATAAAGTTTTAAGGAGGAGCAATACTGCCAGTTCCATAATATCCATAAATAAAGGTGATAAACTGAGTCACGAGTTTCTTAAGGAGGTTCTTTTTGATTCGGGTTTCAAGAAGGTTGATTTTGTCTCTATGCCCGGTGAATTCTCATTAAGAGGTTCAATTATAGATATATTCTCGTATGCCGACAATATGCCGTACCGCATAGATTTTTTTGGCGACGAGATAGATTCCATAGCGCGTTTCAACTCCGACACGCAGCGTACTGTAGAGAAAGTAAACAAGGTGGATATATATCCCAATCTTTTTGAGAACCATTCAGAAGATGAATATGTGGATTTGGTCAGTCAACTGCCGGAGAATACAATATATTGGGATTTTTGTGAAGATGTACGTTACGGAGCAACTGAAGTAGATGTTATTCCACAGCCTGCATTCAACAAAAATTTTGAGATACTCACCCGCGATATAGAGGAGAAATATTCCAACGGCTATCAAGTGCATATACTTTCACCCCAGCTGAATCAAACCATAAGGTTGAAACAGATTCTGGAAGGGGTTGGAAATGTAGATTTCATACCAATTTCTCTCCATGAAGGTTATATAAGCACAAAGGAGAAGCAGTGCTGGTACACAGACCATCAGATATTTGAACGTTATCACCGCATCGTCACCAAGCGCGAGGTATCCAGCAGCGAAAGGCTTACACTCAACGACTTGATGGCCTTTAACATAGGTGATTATGTGGTTCATATAGACCATGGAGTGGGTCGTTTTGGCGGTTTGGTGCGGACAGAAATAAACGGCAAAATACAGGAGGCCATAAAGCTTACCTATAAGGATGGTGACGTGATATTTGTCTCCATTCACGGCATCCATCGCATATCCCGTTATAAATCGGCAGAAGGCACCCCTCCAAAGATATACAAACTCGGCAGTAAGAATTGGGAGAAATTAAAGAACAATACCAAATCCAAGGTTAAGGATATCGCTGCAGACCTTATAAAACTCTACAGCGAGCGCAGTACTGCTCCCGGCTTCAGCTTTGCCCCGGATGACTATCTGCAGCAGGAGTTGGAATCCTCCTTTATGTATGAGGATACCCCGGATCAGCACAAGGCGGTTGAGGATGTAAAGCGCGATATGGAGGATAACCACCCCATGGATCGTTTGATCTGCGGCGACGTAGGATTCGGTAAGACAGAGGTAGCCGTACGTGCGGCCTTCAAGGCTGTGGCCAGTGGCAAGCAGGTGGCGGTTCTGGTTCCTACAACCATACTTGCTCTGCAGCACTATCATACTTTCCAGGCACGTCTCCATAATTTTCCTTGTAACATAGAATTTATCAGCCGTTTGAAAACTGCCGCAGAGGTGCGTGACATTGCCAAACGGCTACGCGAAGGAAAAATAGATATACTCATCGGAACCCACCGTATTCTTGGTAAAGAGATAATTTTCAAAGATTTAGGTCTGTTGATAATAGATGAGGAGCAAAAGTTTGGAGTGAGTGCAAAGGAAAAGATGCGTATGATACGCAAAGATGTGGATACCCTTACACTCACAGCTACCCCGATTCCACGTACCCTTCAGTTCTCGCTGTTGGGAGCACGCGACATCTCAATAATATCTACACCTCCGCCAAACCGTATACCTATTCATACCGAGATAATTGATTATGACGGTGAAATAATAAAAGAGATCATTGAATCTGAACTTGAGCGTCGCGGCCAGGTGTTCTTTATCCACAACAGGGTAGAGGATATTGATGCAGTAGCTGACAACCTGCGGCTGATATGTCCCCAGGCCCGTATATGCGTAGCTCACGGCAAAATGGAGCCTACCGTGCTTGAGAAAAAAATTCTGGACTTTATGGATGGGGATTACGATATTTTGGTTTCTACAACCATAATGGAGAACGGAGTGGATATCCCTAACGCCAACACTATGTTGATCAATCGCGCACAGAATTTTGGACTGAGTGATTTGCACCAGCTGCGCGGAAGGGTAGGACGCAGTAACATAAAGGCGTTCTGTTACCTGATAGTCCCTTCTCAGGAAATCCTTACAGATGATGCTCGCGCCCGCCTGAATGCCATAGAGACCTTCAGTGACCTTGGGAGCGGATTTAACATTGCAATGCAGGATCTGGATATTCGTGGCGCAGGAAATCTTCTGGGGGCGGAGCAGAGCGGATATATAGACGAGATGGGCTTTGAAACATATCAGAAGATACTGTCAGAGGCCATGAGTGAGCTAAGAGGTGAGATGGAGATAGAAGATAATACTCCCGACACAGGTGGCCTTATAGCGGGGGGATGGGTATCTGACTGTTATATAGATACTGATATAGAGGCTTGTATTCCAGACGATTATATTAATGTACCAAAGGAGAAGATGCGTCTGTACAGGGAGCTGGACAATATGAAAAGTGCCTCTCTGATAGATGGTTTCGTCATGGAGATGACAGACAGGTTCGGGCCTGTTCCGCATCAGCTGGAGGAGCTTATTAACATTGTGAGGTTACGCCAGGCCGCAATGCAGCTGGGTTTTGAGAAAATTATCCTCAGAAATGGCGGAATGACAGCCTACTTTGTCTCTAATCAGCACTCTACTTATTACAACAGCCGGGTTTTTGGCGGTATTTTGAATCATATTCAGCGCTCGGGGCGCAAATATCAACTCATCCAGCGCCCTAATTCGCTGTTTGTCAAATGTGATAATGTAACCAGTGTTAAAAAAGCGGTGGAATTATTGCAAGAAATGCTAACTTTGCAGTTCGACACTTTTGAAAATGAATCTGGTAATTGACATCGGCAACACCTCCTGCAAAGTGGCCAGTTACGAAGCCTTGACGCTGAAGTCGGTTCAGCGCTTTGAAGACCCGTCTGACCTGCAGGCAAAAACCGGTAGCGGATACGACACGATAGTGCTTGCTTCCGTACGCAACGAAGACCGTTCCCTCAGGGAGCATCTCCGCACCCGTTGTCGCAGATTCATCGATTTCAATGTGGATTATGTAAGAGAGCAGGTCGCCGGTGGTCCGGCAATTTACAAGTATCTGGACAATATGCCAGACGGAATGGGTGCCGACCGGATGGCCGCCATATTACAGGCATGCATACTGATGCCGGAAGAGGACATTCTGCTGTTCGATTTTGGTACAGCCACAACTGTAGAGTTCATAGACAAAGGTCACTATGTAGGGGGCGCCATCTCCCTGGGGCTGAATATGCGTTACCGTGCCCTGAGCCATTTCACCGGCAAGATACCGCTTTGCGAACCTCAGACAATTCTTGCAAAGGGAGATATCAATACGATATCGGAGGTTGGATACGACCTTGATACGGCGTTGGCCTCCGGCAATATACTCGGCATAAAGTTTGAAATTGAGGGGTATATGCGTGCGCATCCGCACCGGATAGTGATTCTTACCGGCGGGGATGCCCCGGTTTTTGCAGCCGGACTCAAGGGTAAGGTATTTGTTATGGAGAACCTGGTACTGGATGCACTTGCCCAAATAGCAATGGTATAAGATGAACAAGCTGTACATAAGATTATTTACCGCAATGCTGGCGGCCGTTGTTGCAGTGCTGATGCCGGAACGGCTGCATGCCCAGGCTGACGTTGCATACGATACGTTCTCGCCTTATTCTATGTACGGTATCGGCAACCTGGAGACCCTTGGCGGGCAGAACTCCCTGGCTATGGGAGGTATAGCGATAGGTGACCGGAACAACGCATATATCAACTGGGTGAACCCTGCAGCTGTGACAGCCCGCGAAAACAGAGCATTTATGCTCGATTTTGGCGTTACCCAGAAGAATATTTTCTATTCTGCCGACGCCTCCACATCCGTTGAGAAATCCGGCTCCGGAAATCTACTCTCCGTGAATAATATTTTCAACTTGCACCACATACTTGTTTCACTCCCGTTATCCAAAAGGATTGCCTTCAAGGCGGGACTGATGCCTTTCGCTACCACAGGCTACGAGTTTGTTTCGCGTGAACGTGCCGACGACGTGTTGTTGGAGATGGGCGATGTGGAGTATGACAAGATGGGCAAGGGAGGCACCTATCAGATTGTCCTTGGCGCCGGCTGGAGTATAATAGATAATCTGAGCATCGGCGTGGACGGTATTTATTACCTTGGTAATACCATCCACTCTTCCTCTGCCGATTTCACCACCAATACACACTATCGCAAGATAGCCCGTTCCTGGAGCAGTGTTTCACGCGGTTTTGGTGCAAAGGCAGGGGTGCAGTATACCGCAAAGATAAAGCCGGATCTGGCACTTACACTTGGTGCCACATACAAGATAGGGAGCAAAATGGGCGGCGAATATACAGACCTTACGACCGCCTCTACAACCAATTCGGTGGATACTATAGCAAATGTCACCACCAAGCTGGATTATCGTATTCCGGCTGAGATAGGGGCTGGATTCACCCTGCGCAAAACCGATAAATGGATGTTCGGCTTTGACTATATCATGCAGGATTGGAGCAAGACCACTTTCACAAATGCACCCGGTATAGACGTGGTTACGCGCCGCATGCAGCAGTTCCGCCTGGGCGGAGAGATTACTCCAAATAAGTATGATATCCGTCATTATGCAAATAATGTCACATACCGCGCCGGCGTTTTCTATAATCAGGGCTATCTTGCTGTAAACGGCACGCCCATAAACAATTATGGTATAACGTTCGGGGCCGGATTCCCATTCAACAACCGTTTTACGTCGTTGGCTTTAAGCGTAGAATTGGGGCGCAATGGTACTTTGGCAAACAATTTGGTATTAGAGAACTATGTGAAGATAAACGTGGGCCTGAATCTGTTTGACTTATGGTTCCACAAATCACTATACAGATAACTTATTAACAACTTTACACTATGAAAAAGATTTTGATAACAATGTTTGCGGTGATGTTCACCATGAACGCATTCGCACAGGGCAAATTCGGACCTGACAGTGCCGAATGTGTAAAGTATCTCTCATATTACTTGGAGGACGTCAAGCAAAACAATATGGAGTCGGCTTTCGGTCCCTGGCGTCAGGCTTACACCCTCTGCCCCGTTACCGCTAGTCAGAAAATGCTGATTGACGGTCAGAAGCTGATGCGTTGGGCATACAAGAAAACAAAGGACGCCAAAGCCCGCGAGGGTTATCTGGATACCCTTATGATGCTCTATGACCAGCGTATTGCCAACTACCCCAAGAACGCAGTGTCTGCCTACAACAACAAGGCTATCGATATCAATAACTTCCGCTGGAACGAGAAAAACCCGCAGGCTGTTTACGACCAGTACAAGGAGATTTTCAACGCCACCGGCATCAAGGCCAGTGATCTGGTGTTCGTGAAGCTGATGGAATCTGCCACCAACCTTTTCACCTCCGGTGCCATTGATGCAGGGCAGGTTATGGCAGACTATACCGCCATCACAGAAGCCATCAACGCGTCGCTCACCACTAAAGATGACCAGAAACTCCGCAAGGCGCAGAAAGATGTCGAGACTCTCTTTATGAACAGCGGTATCGCAAGCTGCGACAACCTGCTGGAGCTTCTCACGCCCCGCTACGAAGCTAATCCTGACGACGAGGAGACCATCCGTGGTGTTGTCAAGATGTTGAGCAGTGCAGATTGCCTTGACAGTGATCTCTATCTAAAGGCTGTTGAGTCGCTGTACTCAAAGGATCCCTCTGCCAACAGCGCGTACCTGCTTTACAAGTTGTATTCCCGCAAGGATGACAGCGCCAAGGCCGTCAAGTTCCTCCAGGAGGCTATCAACGGTTGCGACGGCAGCGATGCTGCACAGTTGGCCGGCTACTATTTTGAACTGGGTTCTTACAACTACAAGAAAGCCAACAATAACGCCGGTGCAATTGCCGCTGCAAAGAAGGCCGCCGAGCTTTCTGACGACTATAAGGGCAAGGCCTACCTGCTGATTGGAACCATTTGGGGAACAGCCCGTTGCGGTGGCAATGAGGTAGAATCTCACGCTAACTTCTGGGTCGCATACGACTATGTGAACAAGGCTAAGGCTGTCGACCCCAGCCTCACCTCAGAGGCCAACGCCCTGGCTGGTCAGTACGCCGCATATTTCCCCAACAAGGCAGATGCATTCATGTACGATTTGACCGACGGCCAGAGCTACACCGTTTCTTGCGGTCCGCTGCGCGACGTCACCACCGTAAGAACAGCAAAATAAGACGAAACGTTATAACAACATAGTTAAGAGAGTAGAGGCAGCTAGAGTTCTGTCTCTACCTCTCTTTTTATGTGTTGCAATGCTGATGATATCCTGCAGGGAGGATCCGCAGCCAGCATCTATTGACTGGCGGGTGACGCCGGTGCAGAGCGTGCGCGGGATGAAGGCTATGGAATACAACAAGGCCGATCTCACGATGCAGATGCGCACCCGCGCGATGGATACCTACAGATACGAACAGGATTCTGTCCCGATCACCAAAGAGGTCTACAGTGAGGGGTTTGAGGTTTACGTATATAATGAAGACGGCCTTCTGGAGTCGCAACTGGTTGCCGAGGGGGCGGAACACACCACTACCGCCCGCAAAGACGACTGGATGGCATACGGCAACGTAAATATCCTCAATCATATCAAAGGCGAACGAATAATCACCGATACCGTATATTGGGACAAGCAGAGAGAACAGATCTATACCGACTGCTATGTGGTGATGACATCTCCTCAGGGCAAACTTCAGGGATACGGTATGACATGCGACCAGCGGGCCAACCGTTCTACCATAAAACGGCCGTTTGATTCTTTTGGAAGGGTAGTTAAGGATTCTACCAAATTTTACCTTGATACGGTGAATTTTGTAGGTCCGATGCCTAGGATTAAATAATTTTTTCTAATTTTGCGCGCTAATACCCTTATTTACGGGTATTGGTTGGTTAATGCAAAAAACTAATAATTATTGATATGGCCGTATTGGAGAAAATCCGTGTAAAACTCGGAATTCTTATTTCTATCCTGATTGCGATAGCACTGCTGTCGTTTATCATTGACCCCAACACCCTCGGGTCAACATTGCAGAGTATGTCAAAAGATAACAATGTGGGCGAGATGAATGGCAAAGCCGTTTCATATCGCGAGTATTACACCGCATTGGAGCAGAACACCCAGTTGATGAACGCCCTAAACGGCGGTAATGCCAACAGCGAAGAGGCACAGAACCAGCTTCGCGAGATGACATGGAACCAGCTGTTCAACCAGAAGGTTTTCTTCCCCAAGGTTAAGAAGGCGGGCTTCAGCGTAGAGGACGCAGAAATGGTAGATCTGCTTCAGGGAGAAACCGCATCCCCCGTTATCGCACAACAGCGCATGTTCGTGGATGAGAACGGTCAGTTCAGCACAGAGGCTGTCAAGGAATTTATTTCCCAGATGGATCTGGACGAGAGTGGCGTATCCCGCAAGTATTGGGAGTATCTGAAAGAGCAGGTATATGCACAGCAGATGTACGGCAAGTACTACTCAGCACTGCGCAACAGTTCAATCCTGAATGCTTCCCAGATAGAGCGCGCCATTGCAGAGGGCAACACCACCAAAGATATCGACTTCTTTGTAGTGCCCATCAACTTTGGTGTGGACTCCACCATACAGATCTCTTCTGCAGAGGTCACCAAGTTCTATAACGACCGCAAGGACCTCTTTGTTCAGCCGGCAAACCGCGATATAGAATATGTAATGTTTGAGGTTGTTCCCAGCCAGGAGGATATTGAAGCTACCAGGGTAGAGTTTGACGAACTTTACGAGCAGTTTGCCGAGGCAGAGAACCTCAAGAATTTTATAGCCCTCAACTCTGACCGCCGTTGGGAGGATAAGTTCTACAGCAAAGAAGAACTTCCCGATGTGTTTGCAGATTATGCATTTGGCGGCAGTGGCAGCGTTAGTCCTGTGGAAGAGACGGCAGAGGCCTTTACTGCAGTAAGGGTAGCCGAACGCAAGATGATGCCCGACAGGGTCAATTTCTCTTTCAAGGTGTTCCCCGCAGATGACAAGGCAGTTGCAGATTCACTGCTGACCGCAGTTCGCAAGAACGGCACCAGCGACGAACTCGTGAATGGCGGATGGGTTACTATGGATAACCTTACAGCTAATAACATGGGCTTTTTTGGCGAGGCTTTCTCTATGAAGAAGGGCGAAGCCAAGATCATTGACATCGATGCATATCAGATGGTGGCAGTAATCAAGGTTGATGATGCAGACGCCCCCAAGGAGAAGGTACAACTCGCTTACCTGCGCAAGAATATCAATCCTTCAGACAATACTTTCCGCGATTTCAACATGAAGGCTGCCGACCTGGCAGACCGCAGCTCCGGCAAATATGAGAAGTTTGCAGAGATTGTCAAGGAAGAGAATCTCCCTGTTACCCCCCAGCCGAATGTTACCATAGATACCCGCCGCATCGGCGCCGTTGAAAACGCCCGCAGTGTGGTTCACTGGGTATTTGACCGCAAGACCAAGGAGGGTTCCGTATCTGACGTAATAACCGTTGACAACAAGTATTATTTCGTTGCTGCTGTAACCAAGGCACGTAAAGAGGGTAATATGGCCCTGGAAGATGTCAAGGATAACATTACAATGGAGCTCATCAACCGCAAGAAGGTTGACAACCTGGCAGCAGAGGCGGCCGCCAAGGTCAGCGGCAGCGAGTCGCTGGAGGCTCTGGCAGAGAAATTCGAAACCACAGTAAACCATCGCGACGGTATCAGTTTTGCCGGCAGCGATATGAGCATGGAGCCTGCACTTATCGGTGCAGTGTCAATAGCCCAGCCTGGTAAAGTCAACGGTCCCGTGAAGGGTTCATACGGTATTTATTTCTTCGAGGTGAAAGACTCCTCTACTGGAGAGTATTATACTGAGGCTGACGCTGTAAACAAGGCGTCTCAGGTTGCTGCATCTCAGCTTCGTTCCCTCACGGACATCGTAGCCCAGGAAACTGATGTCAAAGATTACAGAGGCAAGTTCTATTAGGATATTGACTTTTCAATAATAACAAAAAGAGGGTGACTAAAAAGTTTTAGTCGCCCTCTTTTTCTGCGTACTACTGTACGCGGGTCCTATCCAAATATTCAATTCTCAGAGAGTTTAAATACCTTTTTAGTCACCCTCTTTTTTGTTATTCCAGACTTTTACAAAGCGTGATGAACTCTTCTACTGACAGCTGTTCCGGCCTCAGACCGGCGAATTGCTCCGGAACATCTGTTCCAAGCGGTTTGAGGCTGTTGCGGAGGGTTTTGCGGCGTTGATTGAAGGCAGTCTTGATAACTGTCTTGAATTTAGCCTCGTCACAGCCCAGCTCTGTCCGGCTGTTGCGCCGCAACCTGATTACCGCCGATTTTACCTTGGGGGGTGGGGAAAATTCATGTTCGCCCACGGTAAAGAGGTATTCTATGTCGTACCAGGCCTGCAATAATACCGACAGGATGCCGTAGCTCTTGTTGCCGGGGCCGCTGGCGAGCCTCTCTGCAACCTCTTTTTGCAGCATACCTACAACCTGGGGCACGCTCTCGCGATAATCCAGAATCTTGAAGAAGATTTGAGAGGAGATGTTGTAGGGGAAGTTGCCAATCACGGCAAAATCGCCTTCGGGGAATATCTTCCGCAGGTCGGTCTTAAGAAAGTCGGCTGCATAGAGGTTGGGCATTATCGCCGGGAGATTTTCGCGGAGATATTCTATGGATTCGTCGTCTATTTCGATCCCTTTCAGGCAGAGGTCATCGCGCTGCAGAAGGTGTCTGGTAAGCGCACCCGTGCCGCACCCGACCTCCAGGGTGTTGAGTTTATCATCGTCATTCACCACCAGGGCATCGGCAATACGTCTCGCGATGCCCTCGTTTGTCAGGAAGTGCTGACCCAGGCTTTTTTTTGCTCGTACTTTCATCTTCACATACAAAGATAGACGTTTTTTTGGTACTTTTGTAGGAGTATGGCCGCGGACAAGAATACACCATTGATGCAGCAGTACTACGAAATCAAATCGCAGTACCCCGACAGCATTTTATTCTACCGCGTAGGCGATTTTTACGAGACCTTTGCGGAGGATGCGGTGGTAGTGAGCAAGGTGCTGGGGCTGGTGTTGACACGCAAGGCAAGCGGTTCCGGCAGCTATACCAATCTGGCAGGGGTTCCGCATCACGCCATAGACATTTACCTCCCCAAGATGGTGGCAGCGGGCTATAAGGTGGCTATCTGTGACCAACTGGAGGACCCTAAACTGACCAAGAAGCTGGTCAAGCGCGGCGTTACGGAGCTGGTTACGCCCGGCGTAAACTATAACGAAGCGCTGCTCGACTCCACCAGGAACAACTGGCTTTGCGCGCTTTATTTTGAGAAGGACCAATGCGGTGCAGCATTCCTGGACATCTCAACAGGTACATTCCGCGTGGCTCAGGGCTCGCTCGATCTGGTGGATTTGCTGCTGGCCGATTTCTCCCCAAAGGAGGTTCTTTTGGAGAGGGGGTTTGAAGATGGCTTCAAGCAGCGTTTCGCCGAGAAGGCCTATGTCACTGCAGTTGACAGCTGGGCGTTTGTATATCACACCGCATACAAGAAACTCATAAAGCAGTTCGAGACCGATTCTTTGAAGGGATTCGGGGTGGAGGATATGCCCCTTGCCATAACGGCGGCCGGGGCTGTGATGGCCTATCTTGACATTACCGAGCACAAGGACATCTCCCATATCCGCACCCTGGGCCGCATAGACAGCGGCGAGTTTATGTGGATAGACCGCTTTACTATGCGCTCCCTGGAGGTCTTGCAGCCGATGTCGCCTGAGGGCGCCGCCCTTATCGGCATACTGGACAGCTGCCGTTCTCCGATGGGCAGCCGCCGCCTGCGGGAATGGATGGCGATTCCCCTCAAGAACCCGGCAGCCATAAAGGCCCGTGCTGATGTCGTGCAGTCATTCTACGATAACTGCGAGCTCTGTTCTGCAATCCGCGACCGCATCGCTAACGTAGGTGATCTGGAGCGGATAATCTCCCGCGCCGCGGCGGGCAAGATCCTGCCACGGGAAGTGCTTCAGATGGGTCGCGGCCTGGAGATGATAGGTGACATAATCGAGCTTGGACGCGGCGAGGCGGCCATTGAGTCGCATATTGGCAGGCTTGACGCACTGAAGGCGCTTTCACAACGTATTGCAGCCACCATAAAGGCCGATACCGCGCAGCAGGTAGGCAAGGGCGAAGTTATCGCCGCCGGTGTCGATGCTAAACTGGATGATTATCGCAACATCCTGGAAAACAGCAAGAACATTCTGCTTGACATACAGCAGCGGGAGCGCGACGCCACCGGTATCGCGTCGCTCAAGGTGAGCTATAACAATGTGTTCGGCTACTATCTGGAGGTCCGCAATACCTATAAGGACCTGGTGCCGGCCGGCTGGATCCGCAAACAGACGCTGGTCGGTGCAGAGCGCTACATCACCGCGGAACTCAAGGAGTACGAAGAGAAGATCCTGGTGGCGCAGGACCAGATTGTGGCCATAGAGTCGGCGATTTACGCCGAACTGGTGCGTGAGTTGCAGGCAAACATCGGTGTCATTCAGCGCAATGCCGTGGCGGTGAGCGAGTTGGATTGTCTCAGCTCATTCGCGTTCACCGCCCGGGAAAAAGGTTACCACCGTCCGGTGGTGGACGATTCGCTGGTAATAGATATCAAGGAGGGGCGCCACCCGGTGATAGAGGCGCTGATGCCGGAGGGGGAGGAGTATGTCGCCAACGACGTCTTCCTCGGCAACGACAGCCAGCAGATCATAATCCTTACCGGCCCCAATATGGCCGGTAAGTCGGCGCTTCTGAGGCAGACGGCGCTTATTGTGCTTATGGCGCAGACCGGCAGCTTCGTGCCGGCAAAGAGCGCCCATATCGGCTTTGTGGACAAGCTTTTCACCCGCGTTGGCGCGTCGGACAATATCTCCCGGGGTGAATCTACCTTTATGGTGGAGATGACCGAGAGCGCAACCATCCTGAACAATCTTTCGCAGAGGTCGCTGCTGCTGCTGGACGAGATAGGCCGCGGCACCAGCACATACGACGGAATGTCCATCGCCTGGGCCATTGTAGAGTACCTTCACGCAAGCCCGATGGCGCCCAAGACGCTGTTTGCCACCCATTATCACGAACTCAACGAGATGGAAACCCTGCTTGAGCGGGTTCACAATTATCATATTTCCACGCAGGAGATTGACGGACACGTGATTTTCCTGCGCAAACTGTGTCCCGGAGGGGTGGCCAGCAGCTTCGGTATCCACGTGGCCCGTATGGCCGGAATGCCGGATGCGGTGCTCAATGCGGCCCAGAAAAAGCTCAGCACCCTGGAACACAAAGAATCGGAGGGAGCATCAGCGCCAGCCGGCCGCTTGCGCCGCAGCGCATCTGCCGCATCCCCCTCGGGAATGCAGTTGTCGTTCTTTCAGTTGGACGACCCGCTTTTACTTGACATTAAACACATTATTGAGAGAATAGATATCAATACGATTTCCCCACTAAACGCTTTTGATACTATCAGACAAATCAAAAACAAATTAGCTGGAGGAAAAGACGATGGAGATCTTTCATCAAATTAAAATTGACCCGCTCAGGACCTTTCTGTCGCTGTTCGGGGTCAGTGTCGGTATTTTTGTAGTAGTTGTTTCATTCGCCCTTGTAGATGGCTTCAAGCGGGCAGTTGTGGCCGGCTTTGACCATTTCGGGAGCGATATGATTATGGTTGAACGCTTCCCTGTGGTAGAAGAAGCCAGCGGCGACGGGGCCGGAAACGGAGATGGCGGAGGTGACGCCGACTGGAGCCGCTATGCCTCCCGCCCGCAGCCAACCATAGAAGACTTCCTTGCCCTTGCGGGACAGAACGTCAATACAATGGCTTGGTCTGCCATTGCCGGAGAGGCGGAGGCCGACATTTCGTATTCAGGCAAGATTATGCGCGGCTGCAAACTGGTCGGGGTCAGGGGTGCCTGGCAGCACTTGATTTACTCTTCAGTGTGTGAAGGGCGTGACTTCTCCATGGCAGAAATGTCCGGGTCAGACACCAAGGTGATAATCGGGGCCAAAATAGCAGAAGGTCTGTCCGGACAGAGTTCGCGCAACGCGCTTTGCGGCAGTACGGTACGCATAGACGGCCACAACATGACTGTTGTGGGTATTCTTTCTGAGGAGGGAAAGAACATAATTAACCTATATGCCAGCGACTACGCCCTGTTCATGCCGTTTGCCGCGGCAGAGAATATTGCCGGCGAAGGAGTGCTGGAGACGATGATTGCGGCGGGGCCGGGCAGCACTTCGCGTGAGGCAGCTATGGGCGAGATGCGGCGCACTCTGCGTGCTGCCCGGGGGCTCTCCCCGGCACAGGAGGATAACTTTGCCCTGAACACAATGGAAGACCTCTGCCGGCAGACCGTCTCTCTGACGCGTAAGATTACAGTACTGGGGCTCGCTGTAGCGCTGTTTTCGCTGCTTATAGGGGGCTTCGGCATAGTGAATATAATGTTTGTCTCGGTAAAGGAGAGGACCTGGTCTATCGGCCTTAAAAAAGCCCTGGGGGCCCGCCGCAGGAGAATCATGCTGGAGTTTCTGACAGAGGCGCTCCTGCTCTCCGCGATGGGTGCGGCAGTGGGTCTGTTGCTTGCCTGCGGGGTGGTGGCGCTGATTCCATCAGGAGTCGTGGACGCACGTATCACATCCGGGCACATAGTCCTCGCCTTCGCCCTCGCCTGCACCCTCGGTCTTGCCAGCGGCCTTGCCCCCGCCGCCCGGGCCTCCCGCCTTCTTCCTGTAGATGCGCTCCGGAAATAATTGGCGGTTGAGTGGTGGCAACGATGGCTGGCGGGGGGTACTTCCGCCGGGCAGGGCCGTCGCCTGAAAGCCCAGCTCCCTGACGTTCGGTCGGTCCCCTCCCTCACTAGCGCCGGTCGCAGGCTCTTTCAGGCCTTGGCTGTGTCTGCCCGGAGTACGTAATGTTCCGCGCAGATTCAGCAGAAGGTCCTCTCTATATCATCCGGGAGGAACAGAATGGTGCTTGTTTTTGGGCTATAAACTGTTCCAACCCTTTGATGTTATGGATGTTTTCTGTCGGTCTGTATAAACGGCTTTCTATTATAATTTGGAGAAGAGAGATTAATCTGTATCTTTGTGTTGTTGTATTAAAGACACAAGATTTAGTCTTCGAGACATAAGGCATTTCAGCCCTCACTGAAATGCCTTTTTTTCAGAGAAATTAGCTACCACCAGGGTACTTCTGCAATAACCCTCGAAATAATAAGGTTTTTCGACTAAGGTTGAGCCTGTGCTTAGAGTGCAAGGCTCCCAGACTTGCCAGAGTGAAGGCGTATAAACGCATTCGCAATGGTAAGAGCGAGAAGGTCCGTTCATACATTCGCGCGTTGAGGGACGCAAAATAGTATAGACGAGTTCTTCTAAGAGTTTCTACATTCGACTGGAGGTAGCGGGGGAGAGTGATATAAGCTCTCCCTTTCTGTAGTGAAGCTGCGTATTTCTTGCACTTTGGCCGGGCAGAAGCCTTTGCCTGAAAATGTGCGTCGCGCCAGACCGCTCAGTGCAGACACCTGCGCTTGCAATGCTTTCCGGGCAAAAATCTGCCCCTGAAAGCATTCAAGCTACGGTATTTGTCTGCACCTTGCTCTGTCGCCGGCGGTCCTGCCAAAGCGCCCCTACGGTTTGTTATGGGCTCCAAGAAACTTTGGCGGGAGCGCAACCTTTTTCCTTCTTAAAGCCCTGGTGACGAGCACTGCCGCACGGGACGAGTTGTGCCGTCGTGGATTTCCAGGCGCTTTGGCAGGACAGGGCACAGTATCATCTTATGACCAGGCAATGGGTTAGAGCGTATTTAGGATAGCCAAAAATTCGGCTGGGGTTACGACAATTGGACTGTTTGGAAAGTGTCGTTTGTTGCCGGTGACCAGCCAAGCGTCATCTTTTGAAAGAGCAACTACAGCACAAACCATCTACTTTCCCTCCCTGGCAAGTCTGATTTCCTCATTGATCTCGTCCAGGGTAAGGTTGGGAACTTCGCCCTTCATAGCCATTGCACGAATCTCATCGAAAGCAGTTTTCCCTTTTTCCATCGCATCTTCTTTTAATGGGGCTTCTATCACAAACGGAATCTTCCGATTCCGTACTACAGCACGGGCAAAGATATTGAATGCAGTGTTTGTGCTCATTCCGAATTCATCGCACAGAGCATCAAACTGCATTTTGAGGTCGGTGTCCATCCGGACTGTCATTGCCGTCTGTCCCATTGTTGCATAATTGGTATGCAAATGTAACCATAATGATTGTAAAATGCAACCATTATGACGACATTTTCGCTGCCGCACGGGACGGGTTGGACATTCGCGAATCTCGTAGCGATTTGGCTGGACAAGATATTTCTTGAAGTACTCATTTCCGTTTTTAAAAACAGAAATAAAAAAACTAAATTTGCAAACGCCGGATGCGGATAATTATCCGTCCGACAGACATATTAGATGAAAGTGTTTCGCTTTTATCCCTGGAGAGAAATCTGGACAATTTCTAAACGCAAGGGGTCGAACATCTTCATCGCCGTAGTTGGTGTACCGTGCTTATTGCATAGTCTCCATACGGTGTGGAGCCATGTTTATTTGCGTTTGGGCAGTCCAGAGCCCCTCTCCAGATAAACGAATCGCTCCACACTTTTGTTTTATCCC
>JAFXNQ010000065.1 GCA_017529425.1 Bacteroidales bacterium
CCAGTTGCCCAGCATCTCAAACATGGTGTGGTGGTAGGTGTCGTGTCCCACCTCCTCCAGGTCGTTGTGCTTGCCGCTTACGCGGAGACATTTCTGAGTATCTGCCGCACGGTTGAATGCGGAACTCTTGTTGCCAAGGAAAATGTCCTTGAACTGGTTCATTCCGGCATTGGTGAACATCAGGGTAGGGTCGTTCTTGACCACCATCGGAGCCGACGGTACTATTGTGTGTCCCTTGGATGCAAAGAAATCCAAAAAGGTTTTTCTGATCTCTTTTGAAGTCATTTTATGATATAATAGGTTGAAATTTACAACTAAACTGCAAAGATAACTTTCTAAAATCAATTTTTGTAACTTAGCACAATTATTGCAGAATTTTTCTCTGCTTTGGATATGTCAGCAGAAAAAATCACATACATTCATAATCCGGAAGGGGATAATGCTGTCGGGCGGCAATCCGAATGGGCAGGCCGCGACGTTCTCATTTCGCTGGCAGTGGGGGTGGTGATCTTCGGGCTGTATCTGTTGCTCAACGGCAGTGTGTTCTCTGTGCCAAGCATCCGCCAGGCGGTACTGAAAAGGCAGAACGCCCGGCTGATGGAGAAAATAGAGTATATCGGGCAGCGTACCGCAATCCAGAGTGAGCGGCTGGAGGAGCTGGAGATGCGTGACAATAAGGTGTATCGCCCGATATTCGGAATGGACGAGCTGCCGCCCGAGGTCAGGAGTGCCGGCTATGGTTCAGAATCCCGATACGATGTGTTTCAAGGATTCCCCAACGCCAGATTGCTCACGGAGTCGGCCCGGAATCAGGATGTCATGGAGATGAGAGCCTATCTGCAGTCGCTCTCTTACGACGATATCGAAAAGGTTGCGATGAAGATAGAGGATATGACCAGGTTTATCCCCTCTTTGATACCGGTATGCCCCGGACGCGAAATTACTTTTACATCACCTTTTGGGTACCGTATCCACCCGATTATGGGCAATGTGATCTTCCATAGCGGTACCGATATCGCCGGTCCCCGCGGTACACCGGTTTATGCTGCGGCCGATGGGGTTGTGTCTGACGTGAAGTCTAACTATCACGGTTACGGTAATGTCGTGGATATTGACCACGGTTTTGGTTACGCCACCCGCTACGGACATCTGAACTCGGCAAATGTGGAGCCGGGGCAGAAGATTCACCGTGGCGACCAGATCGGCACCATAGGTAGCACAGGACGCGCAACCGGTCCGCACCTTCACTACGAAGTGCTCTATAATACCCTGCAGGTTAATCCCTGGAACTATTTTGACAAGACCATCTCCCCAAAGGAATATATGACTCTGGTAACCCCGGCTGATAAATTGAAGGATTGAGAGATGAAAGGGAACTTGTACATAAGATATCTGTTATTGGGCCTTCTGATTGCCCTTGGCCTGTATGGCATTTACGAGCTGGTTTATATCGGCAAGCAGGACCGTGCCTTGCAGCGGGAGAACAAATACCTGCAGGAGCATTACGATAACCTGCTGGCGCGGTCTTATCTGGTGGATGATGTGTTAAAGGGTCTCCAGGCGCGCGACAACCAGATATATCACAATATATTCAATGTGGATCCGCCGTCGGAGGAGGGGCTGATTGGGAGTGGTGACGAGAGAGAGTTGGAGAATTATTTTGCGGCCGACGAGGAGCAGCTTGTAAAATCTTCGCATGAGGCACTGGAAGACCTTGCCCGCACCGCGGGCCAGGTAGATAGGCAGATAAAGGCTATCAACGACTGTCTGAGTGACAAGAACTTCAACAAGGAGAACTTCCCTTCCGTTATCCCGCTGGAAAACCTGACGATAGCCCGTACCGGTGCGACTACCGGAAAAAAGATCAATCCCTTTTTCAAGACCTTTGCCAGCCACACTGGAATTGACCTTATGGCCCCCTACGGGACCGATGTGACAGCCACGGCAGGCGGGGTGGTGGTTGAGGTGCTCAAGCAGAACAAAGGGCTGGGCAATATGGTGATTATTGACCATGGAGACGGGTTTCAAACCACCTATGCCCACCTTAGCGACATTTATGTGGCTATCAACCAGAAAGTCAAGCGTGGCAAAGTGATTGGCAGGGTGGGCAATTCCGGGACATCGTTCTCCACATCACTTCACTATGAGGTGCGCAAGAGTGGCCGCGCAGTGGATCCGGTCAATTATTTCTTTGCAAATCTCTCACCATCTGCATATAGTGATATGCTATTATTGGCAAATACTACCGGACAATCGCTGGATTGATTATATTTGAAGAAATTTTCACACTCTATATGGAAAAAATCTGTTACACAATCGGCGAAGTGGCCGAAATCCTGGGCGAGAGCACCTCTGCCGTACGCTTCTGGGCCAACACCTATCCCGATCTGATCAACCCTATGCGCAACAAGAAGGGTAACCGCCTGTTTTCGCCTGATGACGTGGAGACCTTCAAAAAACTCCATTATTACATAAAAGAGCGCGGGATGACCCTTGACGGAGCGGGCAAGATGCTCAAGGCCAATGCAGAAGGGGGAGACAACCGGGCTCAGGTGGCGCTCCGGCTGAAGGAGATACGCGATATGCTGCAACAGGTCCACGATGAGATCTAGATTATGAAAGTCCGCGACGTAGCCCGCATAATAGAGGATTTCGCTCCGTTGGAGAGAGCTGCCGGCTGGGATAATACCGGACTCTGCATCGGCAGTGGCGATGCAGAAGTAACCGGGGTGCTGGTAGGCTTTGACTGTACTCCGCAACTCATCGCAGAGGCGGTGGAGAGGGGTGCCAATATGGTAGTGACCCACCATCCGCTGATATTCCACGGCTTAAAAAGGATATCTCCCGATACCTTTCTCGGGGAGACCGTCACCCTCGCCATTAAAAACGGCATCGCCGTTTACTCTGCCCACACCAACGCAGACAAGGCGGAGGAGGGGGTCAACTGCCTGATGGCGGACCGTCTGGGACTCACCCGTCGGGAATCTCTCAGCGAGGACGGTTTCGGACTCACCGGTTTTCTGGAGAGGCCGATGGAGTGCGGGGAGTTCATCTCTTTCGTAAAGGAGCGGTTTTCTCTCAGGGCACTTCGCACATCACGCCCAATCGAGGGGTTGATTGAGAAGGTGGCTCTTTGCAGCGGGAGCGGCGGCTCCCTGGTTGAGACTGCCCTTGAGAGCGGGGCACAGGCTTATATCTGCGGCGATCTGAGTTATCATCAATTTTTTGCAGAAAAAGGGTTTATTTTGCTCGATATCGGTCATTTTGAGAGCGAAATTGATATAGTTGACAAACTATTTTCGGTACTTAGTGAAAAAATCAATACCTTTGCAGTTCTGCGAACAAGAGAAGACAAAAATCCAATATATTACTTTTGAGACCAGCTGATTATGGCAACAAAAAAGGTTAAACAGACAATAGTTACCCCTATCGACGAGAGGGAAACCTTCGTATCGGTAGCAAAGAGCGTAAACGATGCCGACGGCATCACCATGGACGAGAAATTGCGTACGCTCTATCAGATACAGATTAAAGATACTGCAATCGACAAGATTCACCTGCAGCGCGGTGAGCTCCCCCTGGAGGTCCAGGATCTGGAGGACGAGGTTGCCGGGCTCAACACCCGTATAGCCAACGCCGAGGCCGACATCGAGCAGATTGAGAAGAAGAAGGCCGATTTCAAACACGCCATTGAAGAGGCTGGGATGCTGGTGGAGAAATACACCAGTCAGCAGAACAACGTAAAGAACAACCGCGAATACGAGTCTCTGGGTAAAGAGATTGAATATCAGACCCTTGAGCAGCAGGTTTGCGAGAAACGCATCGGCGAGTGCGAGCGTGACCTTCAGGAAAAGCGCGACCTCATCGAGGCTACCCGTGCCCGCCTGGCAATTTTTGAGGCCAATCTCGAGGAGAAGAAAAAAGAACTTGAGACCATCATAGAGGAGACCGCTGCAGCTGAAGAGAAACTTCAGGCAGAGAAAGAGGAGCTCCAGAAGAAGATAGATGAGCGTATGATGGTGGCCTACAACCGCGTACGTGGTGCAGCCAAGAATCATCTGGCAGTGGTTACCATAGAGCGCGAGGCTTGCGGCGGATGCTTCAACCAGATTCCTCCCCAGCGTAAACTAGATATTATCCAGGGCAAGAAGATCATCGTTTGCGAGTATTGCGGCCGTATCCTTGTGAATCCCGAATACAAGAACGACTACAAGCCAGAAGAGGTTGAGTAGTAAAACAGCATTTTACAGTGCCGGCTCCCAAGAAACAGAAACGTGTGGATATCGCCCAGATATCTGCAGAAAGCGGACTTAAGCCACCTCAAGCGATAGAGATCGAAGAGGCGGTGCTGGCCGCCATGATGCTTGAGAGCGAGGTTATATCTGACGTGCTGGACCAGCTCAACGACAAGTGCTTCTATAAGGAGGCCAACCGCAAGATATTCTCGGCCATCAAAGAGATAGCTTCCCGCAACGATAAGGTGGATATCCTTACAGTTGCAGATGAGCTTTCCCGGAGGGGCGAGCTGGAAGATGCGGGCGGTATCACCTACCTGAGCGAAATCAGCATGCGCATCAGTGCTGCCGCCAACACCGATTACCACTGCAAGATATTGTTGCAGAAGTATATCCAGCGCGAGCTCATATCTATATCGCACAACATCCAGAAGTTTGCTTACGAAGATTCCCTGCCGGTAGATGACCTGCTGCAAACAGCAGAGCAGGATATCTTTGAACTCGCCGACCGCAATATGCGCAAAGACACCTCTCTGGTGAGCAGCGTATTGAACCGTGCGATAGACGAGATTCAGGAGGGTCAGAACCGCCAGGACGGACTCTCCGGCGTCCCTTCCGGATACCTGGGCATCGATAAGGTGACATATGGATGGCAGAAGTCCGACCTGATTATACTTGCTGCCCGGCCGTCGGTAGGTAAAACGGCGTTCGTGCTCACCATGGCCCGCAATATGGCCGTGGAGCACAACATTCCGGTGGCGCTTTTCTCTCTTGAGATGGCAGAGACGCAGTTGGTGAAGCGTATCCTGGTGAGCGAGACTGGTCTGGAGAGCAGCAAGATATGGGGCGCCAAGAAGTTTCGTGACCCGGATGACTGGAAATTGTTTAACGAGCGTATCACCCGCCTGTCGCGGGCTCCGCTGTGGATTGACGACACATCCAACATCTCAATTTACGAGTTCCGGGCAAAGGCCCGCCGTCTGGTGCATGTCCATAAGGTAAAACTTATCATTATAGATTATCTGCAGCTTATGACCGGTCCGCCTGAGTTACGCGGTATGCGTGAGCAGGAGGTTTCTGCCATATCCCGTTCGCTGAAGGGTATTGCCAAGGACCTGGATGTCCCCATCATTGCCCTCTCGCAGCTTAGCCGTGCGGTGGAGACCAGAGGTGGAAACAAGCGTCCCCAGTTGAGCGACCTCCGCGAATCTGGCGCGATTGAGCAGGATGCCGATATTGTGATGTTCATACACCGTCCAGAGGTTGTCGGAGTAGAGACACCCAACGAGTATCCCGGTTATACAGAGCTGATTATCGCCAAGCACCGCAACGGTGAGACCAAGGATGTAGAGATGCGTTTCATAAAGGAAGAGGCACGTTTCGTGGATGCTAATACCATGTATAGTGCAGATTCTGACATCAAATATGAAGATGTGGAGTCAAATTTGAATTCTACTACAGCAAACTTGGATTTTGACAATGAAACGCTTTAGAACATTCCTGCTGTCGCTCTTTTTTCTGGCGATAGCGTTGCCTGTAGAGATCAAAGCCCAGGACCATCCTTTTGGCGACGGCGAAAAGCTCACATATAAACTCCATTATAAGTGGGGTGTAATTAATGCGGATGTGGCAGTTCTCTCCTTTGACCTGAAAGAAGAGAAATATGGCGATATCCCATGTTTCCACCTTGTTACCAAAGGGGCCACCAGCAATCTTGCGGCGGCATTGGTGAAGGTTCAGTATAACTACGACAGCCGCTTTGCCGTATCCGACCTCGCACCCCTTGTCTTTTACCGTGAGCAGACAGAGGGCAGTTATTGGGCCCGTAACAATTATACATGGAGCGATGGCGGAAAGTGCCTGAAGGCCCATGTGGATAAGAGTACCCGCCCGGTTCGCGATACTGTGTTTAAAGCAGACAAGGTGATTTACGATGTCATCACCATGCTTTACGAGGTGCGCGCGGCAGATCTTGATGCTGTGAAAGGCGGCAGGACCATACACATTATGTGCGCCCTTGACTGCAACGTCAATGATGTCTATATCAGCTATGTAAAAGCGGAGAACAAGAAGGTGTCCGGCATAGGTACTGTCGCCACAGACAAGTATATGTTGAGGGTGATTCCGCGAAAGGGGGCAGAACAACTCGACAAGGAGTCAGTAATCGCCGTCTCCAGCAAAGGGGAGGAGCTGGCGCCGATTTATCTCTGGATTACGCCAGATGCATCCAGAACGATAGCCGCTTTCTCAACAGCTATCGCAGTGGGTAAGATAAACGGCACGCTGACTGGTGCAAATGGGCTCAAGTGTCCTTTAACCCCAATAGATTGATGAGCAAACAACCCACAAAGATAGTCCACGAAGGTAAAATCGTCTCAATTAATGCCGAATCAATTGAAGTTGAGATAGTTAACAAGTCTGCTTGTGCAACTTGCCACGCCAGGGGGGTGTGCGGCGCCAGCGAAGAGCAGGTGCGCATAATAGTCGTTCCCCAGACTCTGGCCACAGCTACGGCTGGATATAAAGAGGGGGACAATGTGCGTCTGGTGCTATCCTCGTCAATGGGAATGAAGGCGGTAATCTTTGCCTACGGTCTGCCGCTGTTAGTTTTACTGGCCGCGATACTCTGCTTTAGCGCGTGCGGATTGGAACAATTATATACAGGACTGCTATCTTTGTTGTCCGTGGCGATTTATTATATTATCTTTGCTCTTTTTAAAGATAAATTAGAGAGGGAATTCGTTTTTTCAATTGAACCATAACTTATACTAGTGTGAATCCGATACTAATTACAGTCATCACTCTTACTGCGATAGGGTTGCTGGTAGCAGCAATCCTTTTTGCCGTAGCTAAGAGATTCAAGGTCGAGGAGGATGCCCGCATTGATGATGTCGAGGCGCTGCTTCCCGGGGCAAACTGCGGTGGCTGCGGTTGCGCAGGCTGCCGTGATTTCGCCACCAAACTGGTCGCTATGGATGAGTTTGGCGATGTGCAATGTCCGGTGGGAGGAGGCGAGACTATGTCTAAGATAGCATCTCTGCTTGGTAAGACGGCGCCGGTCTCTGCGCCAAAGGTAGCCGTTGTAAAGTGCAACGGCTCATGTGAAAACCGTCCCACGGTAAATATCTACGACGGTTACGCTTCTTGTAAGGTCAAGGGATCTCTTTACAGTGGGGATACCGCATGCGGCTATGGATGTCTGGGTGGAGGTGACTGCGAGCGTGCCTGCAAGTTTGACGCCATCAGGATGGATTCTGAAACCGGGCTGCCGGTTGTGGACGAGGAGAAGTGTACCGGTTGCGGTGCCTGCTCCAAAGCTTGCCCCAAGGGTGTCATTGAACTGAGGGCAAAGGGTCCCCGCGGTCTCAAGGTCGTGGTGACCTGCAACAGTAAAGACAAGGGGGCCGTGGCCCGCAAGGCGTGCAAGGCGGCCTGCATAGGTTGCGCCAAGTGCGTCAAGGTATGTCCTCATGATGCAGTTGTCGTAGAGGACAATCTGGCCTGGATAGATCCCGAGAAGTGTAAACTCTGTGCCAAGTGTGTGGAAGAGTGCCCCACCGGAGCAATCCATAAGTTCAATTTCCCTGTCCGCAAGTCGGTTGCCGTCACGGTTGATGAAGATGTGGAGGTGGATATGTCAGCATCCGAGTCAGCACCTGAGGCACGGCCCAGCCTGGTTGCAAGAATTGCATCCAGTGTAAGCGAAAAGGTTAAATCCAAATTCGGGTCAAAAGAGGTTGTCGTTGAGGAACCGGAACCCGAGGTGGAGGTTCCTAAACCCCCGATGCGTTCTGCAGCACGTTTCAAGGTTGTGCCCAAGGTCGCAACTCCCAAACCGGAACCGGCAGAGAAGCCGGTTGAAAAGCCGGCTGAGGCTCCCAAGGCTGATGAGGGAACTGTAGAAGCACCTAAGCCCGCACATAAGCCAATGGAGAAGCCCGTGGAGGCTCCAAAGCCGGTGGCAGAATCCCCTAAACCTGCTGAAGAACCCGTGAAGATAGAACCTGTGGCGCAAGAGAAGACAGTGGAAGCGTCCAAGAGCGCCCCGTCACCTGAACCTGCTGATGCTCCCAAGCCGGAGCCTGAAGCAGAGGAAGCACCCAAGCCTGCAGAGGTAACCGTTGAGGCCCCCAAGACTGTTGAGGTTGCTGTAGAAGTTCCGGAGGCAGAATCCAAAGCTGAGGAGACCCTAGAGGCTCCCAAACCTGCCCCCAAGCCCAAACGGACCAGGACAACTAAAAAGTCGAAACCGGCAGAGGAAGCCGGGGCCGAACCTGCAAAACCCGCTCGAAAGAGCAAACCTCAGGAGGCATCTTTGTTCTCAGATACCCCCGTTGCAGCTCCCAAGAGGACCCGTAGGCCGTTACCCAAACCGGTTGAGCCTGAGACGGTGCCCGAACCCGAACCCGAACCTAAGGTAGAACCCGTAGTTGAGCCAAAGGCAGAGCCCAAAGTGGAACCAAAGGCGCAACATGAACCGGTGGATAATGATGATGTAATAGAGCTCGAATTCTAATCTGGGAGGAGAGATAGTATGAAATACAGAACATTCAGAATAGGCGGCGTCCATCCTGCAGAGCGTAAACTTGCAAAGGATGCCGCAATTGAGCAGTTCCCGATTCCTGCAAAGGTTGCCATCTCCATGGCACAGCACCTGGGCGCTCCTGCAACCCCAGTGGTTGAAAAGGGGGACAAAGTGAAGGTGGGGCAGGTGATAGGTACCCCGACCGGATTTGTGTCGGGTTTCGTGCACTCCTCGGTGAGCGGCACTGTCACCGCCGTGGAGCCGCGCGCCGATCTGGCCGGCAAGATGGTGATGCATGTCTGCATTGATGTCGAGGGAGACGAGTATGCGGATGGCATCGTGACCACCGACCGTATAGAGCGGGATATTAAAGGTTCTCCGGAAGAGTTGCTGGAGAAGATAAAGAAAGCCGGCGTAGTGGGTATGGGCGGTGCAACATTCCCCACTCACATCAAGTTGGCTCCTCCAAAGGATAAGAAGGCGGAGTACCTCATAATAAACGCGGCAGAGTGCGAACCGTACGTGACGGCAGATGACCGTCTGATGCGTGAGCATCCACACGAAATTGTGCTCGGAGCCCGTATTATGGCCCGCGTGTTGGGGGTGGAGATGGTAGTAATTGCCGTTGAAGAGAATAAGCCCGAGGCTTTTGACGCTCTTAGTGATGCTACTCTCCGCTATGTCGGCATTGACGTGGTCAAGATGAAAAAGAAATATCCGCAGGGGGGCGAAAAACAGCTTATAGATGCTATCACCCACCGCAGGGTTCCCTCCGGAGGCCTGCCCATAGAGACTGGTTGCGTGGTGCAGAATGTCGCCACCTCCTATGCGGTATATCAGGCAGTTCAGAAGGATAAGCCGCTCATCGAACGCGTGATGACTGTGACTGGCGAGTGCCTGCCGGAGCAGAAAAACTATCTGGTCCGCATCGGTACCCCCATCTCGGCCATTCTGGACTCAGTCGGCGGCCTCCCCATGGAGTCGGCAAAGGTGATCTCCGGCGGCCCTATGATGGGTAAGGCGGTGGCAAATCTCCAGGCGACTACCCAGAAGGGTTCCTCCTGCCTTTTGGTGCTCACCCCAGAGCAGACGGCCCGTACTCCGGAGACGGTCTGCATCCGCTGTGGCCGTTGCACCCAGGCTTGCCCTATGGGGCTGGAACCCTGGCTGATGAATCGTCTGGGGAGGAACGGTGACTATGCCTCCCTGGAGGAGAACAAGATTTATGATTGCATAGAATGTGGCTGCTGCCAGTCCACGTGCCCCGCGCATATTCCGCTGTTGGACATAGTGCGAACATCCAAGGCAGAGGTGATGAAAATCATCCGCTCAAGGGCTAAAAAATAGGAGGATCTGATATGGCAAAACTTATTGTTTCCCCTTCTCCGCATTTCCAGAACAAGACCACTACCCAGGTCCTGATGAACGATGTGCTGATTGCACTCGCTCCCGCAACGCTGGTTTCGCTGCTGTTCTACGGGTGGAATGCGCTGTTGCTGCTGCTGGTTTGCGTTGCAACCTGCGTCGGCTGTGAGTTTCTCATTGAGAAGTATCTTCGCGGCCGTGATATCCCCTGCATCTCCGCTACCGTAGTTACAGGCGTGCTTCTGGCTCTCAACCTGCCTCCGGCTGCCCCCTGGTGGGTTGCTTTCGTGGGCAGTCTTGCTGCCATAGGCATCGCAAAGATGTGCTTTGGCGGTCTGGGTCAGAACATTTTCAATCCGGCAATCTTTGGCCGCGTATTCCTGTTGGTTTCATTCCCGGTGGCTATGACCACCTGGTCTGCACCTCACGGCTGGCTGCCGATAGATGCCTTCAGCGGTGCGACTCCGCTGGCTCAGATTAACGAGGGTATCAGGCAGGGCCTCCCAGCAAATGAGATAGTTGCAGAGAACGGATTGAGCGGCTGGCAGGCATTCTTTGGCCTTGCCGGCGGTTCTGTGGGTGAGGCATCGGCGTTGGCACTGATCATAGGTTTCGTATACCTTCTGGTGCGCCGGGTCATTAAACCGTATATTCCGGTGGCTATTCTGGGTACGGTAGTAGTGATGACGACTATCTTCTGGCTGGTTGACCCCGAAAAATATACGGGTCCTGTTTTCAACCTTCTCTCGGGTGGTCTGCTGCTGGGTGCGATTTTCATGGCAACTGACTATGTGACATCTCCTATGACCACCATGGGTATGATAATCTACGGTGTACTTATCGGTGTGCTCACGGTGCTGATCCGTTACTTTGGATCTTATCCGGAGGGTGTCTCTTTCGCAATACTGATTGCCAATGCCATTGTGCCGCTGCTCAATAAATATTGCAAACCTAAACGTTTTGCCGCTTAAGGAGGGTCTGGATATGGAAAAAATGGAATCTTCTTTGAGAAACATGCTGCTCTCGCTGGGCGCTATTTGCCTGGTGTGTGCAGCGTTGCTGTCAAGCGTAAATGCGATGACGGCAAAACGCATCGCCATGGTGCAGGAGCAGAAGACAGAGCGCGCTATAGCCCAGGTGGTTCCCCAGTTTGACGGAACGCCTGTTGATACTACGGTCATCTTGGATGGGACTGAATATCTTGTGCATCAGGCCATGGCCGGGGACAGCATAGTTGGTTATGCTATCGAGTCGGTGACCACAGGTTTCGGCGGTCCCATAGACCTTATGGTAGGTTTCTCTTCAGCTGGCGAGATTTACTCCACCGCGGTGATTTCGCATAGCGAGACACCTGGCCTTGGTGCAAAGATGACAGAAGACGAGAGTCACTTCCGCACTCAGTTCCTGGGCAAGAATCCAGCTGAGTATAACCTTTCGGTGAGCAAGGATGGTGGCGATGTGGATGCCATTACGGCATCTACAATTACCTCCAGGGCCTTTGTTCAGGCCGTAGCCAAAGCATATAATGTTTTTCTTGCTGTAACCGGAGCCACTCCGGATGCAGTAATCGCAGCAACGCCGCAGGTCGGCGAAGGAGAAAACGATGAGTAGAATCGATCTTATAAAGAAAGGTCTTATCAAAGACAACCCCACCTTTGTGCTGGTGCTGGGTATGTGCCCCACGCTGGGTACCACCACCTCCGCGCTTAACGGTATGGGTATGGGTCTGGCCACCCTGGTGGTGCTGACCCTCTCCAATATGGTGATTTCCGCACTTGCGAAATATATCCCCGACAAGGTCCGCATCCCGTCTTATATCGTCATAATCTCTGCGTTTGTGACAATAATACAGCTGTTGATGCAGGCTTACCTGCCGTCCCTGTACGAGACGCTGGGTCTGTTTATACCGCTGATTGTGGTAAACTGCATAGTGCTTGGCCGCGCCGAGGCGTTCGCCAACAAGAATACCGTGATGGATTCTGCGTGTGACGGTCTGGGTATCGGTCTGGGATTCACGCTGTCGCTTACAGTTATCGGTCTTGTGCGTGAGCTGCTGGGCAGCGGGTCGCTCTTCGGATGGAGCTTTACCGGCGGTGACGGTATCTTGATTTTCGTGCTCGCACCGGGTGCGTTCCTGGTGCTGGGTCTGCTGATGGCTTTGTTCAACAAGTTAACTCAGGGGAGGATATAGGCTATGACAATACTTCTGATATTGGTATCTGCGATATTCGTCAATAATATCGTCCTCTCGCAGTTCCTGGGCATCTGCCCGTTCCTGGGTGTCAGCAAGCAGGTCAACACTGCCGTGGGGATGTCCCTCGCAGTTACCTTTGTAATGGCACTTGCCACCTGCGTGACCTGGCTTCTGCAATACTATGTGCTGGTGCCGCTCAATATGGTCTATATGCAGACGGTGACCTTTATTCTGGTTATCGCAGGGCTCGTGCAGATGGTAGAGATTATCCTCAAGAAAATCAGTCCCGCGCTTTACCAGTCGCTGGGCATTTTTCTGCCGCTTATCACCACCAACTGTGCCGTGCTGGGCGTGGCTTTGATGGTGGTCCAGAAGCAGTTCACCTTTGGTGGAGAGTCTCACATGCTCAATTTGGGCGAGTCGGTAGTCTTTGCCATCGCTTCTGCAATAGGTTTTGGCCTGGCCATCTCTCTGTTCGCCGCAATCCGCGAGCAATTGGAGACCAGCGATGTTCCCAAACCTTTCCGCGGCATCCCCATCGCCCTCATCACCGCCGGCATCATGGCCCTCGCCTTCATGGGCTTCAGCGGCATGGTTTAGCAATTGCCGTCCGATTTCGGATAGTAGTTTACCTCATAAGTGTAGATAACGTCCCGATTTCTGGGACGTTATCTGCATTTACGGCCATTATTGACGATAACGTCCGTTTTGCAGGGACGTTATCGACGCAAGTGCCTTCGGAACTTTTTCTGCCGCGAGCGTTTTGCCGGCATTTATTTTTTTGTAAACGAATAGTTTTTCTTTTCTACAATATATCCTTCGCAGCTAATGATGTCTATAAATCAGGACGTTACAAGTAACGGCATTATCAAAACATACGGCAATCTCCAGAAAGTCTGAACATTTCCGTTTTGGAAAGGTTCTGAAAGGATATTTGTTAAATACGGAACCTTAAAACGGAAACAGTTATGAATGACAAACCCAGTACTCAGTACAATTCTGCGGTTCAGCAGATCAAGGCGGCCATATTGAAGAGTCAGGCAACCGCATTAGCAAATATTAATCAAGAGCAATTATCCCTTTATTACGCTATTGGACGCTACATCTCTTATAACACAAGAAAAGGATTCTGGGGGAAAGGTGCAATTGCCGCAATAAGCGCCCAGCTTCAAGCAGAAATTCCAGGTTTAAGGGGTTTTGGAGAAAGCAATCTGAAAATGATGCGTACTTTCTATGAAGAATGGAAGATTCTTGATTATGAATCGTCAGCCGCGGCTGACGATTTAGGGGCAAAATCGTCCCCCGCGGGGGACGATTTTCAAGAGGCAGACAATCAGGATGTTACAATTCGTCAGGCGCGCCTGACGAATTTGATGGATATTCCTATTGCTGCTTTTTTCAGCATTAGCTTTTCCCATCATTACATAATTCTTTCAAAAGTTAAGTCTAAGGAAGGGCGATTATTCTATATTAATCTTTGTTCAGAACTACACCTAAGCAAAAGAAGCCTTATTCAGAAGATAGCAGAGGACGCTTTTCACAATCAGGGCAAAATGCCTAACAACTTTAGTGTTACTATCCCAGAGCACAAGCAGGCGTTCAAGGCTATTCAGATGTTTAAAGATGAATACCTGTTGGATTTTATTAATGTAGAACAATTAGGAGAGAGAGAGGAGGAAATTGACGAGCGTGTTATTGAGAATGAGATTGTCCACAATATGAGAAACTTTATCATGACCTTTGGCAGAGGTTTTTCTTTCATCGGCAATCAGGTTCACTACGATAAACTGGGCCATGACCATTGGGTCGATTTACTCTTTTTCAATCGAATATTGAAATCACTGGTTGTTGTCGAGTTAAAGAAAGGTGCCTTCAAGCCATCATATCTCGGACAACTGACTCATTACCTGCATGTACTTGATGATGACGAACGGATAGAAGGTGAAAACCAGTCCGTCGGAATTATACTGTGCAAAGATGCGGATAAGACCTTTGTGGAATATGTTCTGCAGGATTACAACAGGCCGATGGGCGTGGCGACGTATAAAGCCAGGCAGCACAAATTGAAAGATCTTTTACCAGATGAAGAGGAAATGAAAAAGATAATGGCATGAAGGCTGTCTAACAACAAAAACGCCCCTTGCGTATTTGATGTGACCCCTAAAAGTTGGACGGTTTAACATTATCTACTAGGCCTTAGATTGGAATAGAGCTCGGTATTGCACCGGGCTCTTTCCTTCTAGCCTCAGTTTGATTCTATCGTTGTTGTAATACCGGATATAGTTCCGGA
>JAFXNQ010000066.1 GCA_017529425.1 Bacteroidales bacterium
AATGTTGCCGTTGACTAGCGGCTCCATGAACTCGTCGGTGTTCTTATGCTCCTCGGTATGGCTGTCATAGCAGGACTGCACGCCCTCTACCATGTCATCTACCTCGCGGCCCACACCGTTAACAATAAGGTCGTAGGCCAGCTTGATGCGGTCCCAGTGCTTGTCTCGGTCCATGGCGTAGTAGCGGCCGATGACAGACGCGATGCTGCCTGCGCCCGTCTCGTCCATGTGCCGCTGCACGTCGGCGATGAAACTCTTGCCGGAGTAGGGGTCCGTATCCCGGCCGTCCATGAAACAGTGGACGTAGCAGTTAAAAATATTGTACTCCTTGGCTATGTCAAAGAGTTTCAGCAGATGGTCCAGCGATGAATGAACGCCGCCAGTGGACGTCAGGCCCATCAGGTGCAGGTTTTTGCCGTTAGTCTTGGCATAGCTGAAGGCCGCTTTAATCTCCGGGTTTTCCAGGATGGAGTTGTCGGCACAGGCGCGGTTGATCTTCACCAGGTCCTGATAGACCACACGCCCGGCACCGATGTTGAGGTGTCCCGTTTCCGAGTTACCCATCTGTCCGTCCGGAAGGCCCACGTACTCGCCCGAAGCCTGCAGCTGGGAGTTGGGATAGTTCGCCATCAAGTAGTCTATGTAAGGGGTAGGGGACTGCGAAATCACGTCACCCTCGCCTTTGTCTCCGATTCCCCAGCCGTCCAAGATAATCAGCAGCGCTTTCTTGCCGGTGTCTCCGGGCTCATCCCCGTTACCTTTTGTGCAGGCCGTAAATACACCCACGCTGCAAAAGAGGGCGATGTATAGGAAACATATATATATTCTCTTGCTCACCATTTTTACTTTAGGAGTTTGTTGCGTAGTTTGTCCTGCTCCTGGGCAGAAAAGCCAAGAGTCTTTTCCAGACTCTATCGGTCGCGTCTATATAATTCGGGCATTGGAGCTCCAGTGGTATTGGCAGACAAGCTGGCCATCAGCTTTTCGAAAGCCTCTTTATCAAACTCTTTTCTGGAACTGGCCAGGATAAACTCAGTACCGTTCATCTTTGCGAACCACCCCGTCTCATAAAATCCATTCTTCAGATAGAACCGGCGTCTGCGCTCTCGCTGTTCTGCGTTGTCGCTCTCTTCAAAGGGACTCTCGTACGAGAACCAGAAAGGCGTGTCTCCATAGGACTCCACAATAGCTCTGAATGCCTTGCCGCCGATACCGGTTGAACGCAATTCAGGGCGGGTAGCCAGATAAACTCCATACACACCATCCTTGCCCCTGAGCCCCAAGAAAAACCCTGCAAAGATTTCCGGCGTTTCATCGGGATAAATGCCTATAAGGTCGCACGGTAACTGATTCAGGTGCGCTACGATAACGTCCATGCTCACGGTACGCTCGTTCTCCGGAAAGGCTTCCTCAAACAATTTCGTTACGGCAGGGATGTCAGGGTGACCGGGTTTAAGTTGTTTAAGTATCATATGTTTGTTTTTTTATCGTTCTAATGATTCTTTGTTAGCAGACCCGCTTGGACGACCCGTTGCCAAGGCGCTCCGCCCAGGACATCATCAAGTCCTCCCGCTTTCCGAAAATATCCTTCTGCATGCCGATGGCATCGTCGAAGACCATCGTCTGGCGGTCGTCCCCGGAGAACTTCTTCCACTCGTATTTGCCGGTGGAGGGGTTGCCGGTACGGGCGAAGCCCGTCCACATCTCCTTTACGACGTGGCGGAACTCGCACTCTTCGTTACTTACAATCTTACCGCTCCCCATCGGATCTTCCATGCACGTGTCAAACAGGTAAGGAATCTCGGCCGCGTGTATGGCGCCAAGCTCGGGGGTGGTCACCGGTTTCTTGAGGAAGTACATGTAGGTGTTGCCGCCTGCGGCAGCGTGACGGATGGCCATATTTGTGTTACCGGCGCGGAAGTTAATGTCGGTGCAGTACTGCTCCAACCTGCGCCCCTCGCTTTCGCTGGCGAGCGTGGCCATGAACTTGTCGTACATGGCCTTCTCCTGGTCGTTGAGCAGCGCGCGATCCCTCTTGGCGATCCACCTCAACGTATCTGCAAAGCCTTCTTCGCCGCCCTCGGAGGGGACGAAGTACCTGATTTCGTCCAGGTTAGACCCAATCATCAAATCAATCTTGGACCGCTTCTCGTCTCCCCACATCTCATACATGACCGCCCGATCCTCGGGCAGCGTAACGCCGTCTAGGAGGGGGAAGTTGGCAAATCCAAGAAGGCAATTCTTGTCGATAGCGCCTGCTTTCAGGGTGGCTTCGAGAATCTGCCCGGTGGTGAGTTCCATCAGTTCGTCCATACTCTGGCAGCCCGTTACGGACAGGAAGTTCTGTGTGACGTGTATGCCGTGCTCCATGGTGTCGCAGTAGGCGATGTTGGCGCTCTGTGCAATGCATCTGCAAAAGAGCCCCTCGCTTCCTTCTATGAGCGGGAGAAATGTGACACTGGCCGATCCTGCCGATTCGCCGAAAATGGTCACGTTGTCCGGATCGCCGCCGAAAGCGGCTATGTTTTTCTGTATCCACCGGAGGGCCTCAAGCTGGTCCAGCAGGCCCAGGTTGCCCGCCTCCTTGAAGTTCTCTCCGCCGGGAACCCGCTCGAAGTTCATGAATCCAAGGAAGCCCAGCCGGTAGTCGATGGATACGAACAGGATGCCGGGGCACTGTTTGGAGATGTTGGTAAGGTCGTAGAGGGGGGAAGCCTGGGATTCTGAGCAGAATCCGCCGCCGTGAATCCACACCATCACCGGCTTCTTGCAGTCCGCGCAGCTGGTATTGCGATAGATGTTCAGCACCAGGCAGTCCTCACCAAACTCTGCCGTTCCCATTGAGTCGTTGAGAGGCCCGATGGGAATGTGGCCGGGCTTGGTGGCGTCGTATACGCCGTCATTGTCTGCGGCGGGGAGGGCTTTCTTCCAGCGAAGTTTCCCCACCGGCTGCGTTGCGTAGGGGATACTCTTCCAGATAATAAGCTCATCTGTCTGTTTTCCTACGAAGGTGCCGTTGTTGCACTTGACGGCCGTTATGTTCTCGCTATTCATCTCTGACGTAGTTTGGTGTCATTAATTCATCTTCTTGCCGCCGAAATACACTTCGGACGGGATGTTCTGGCTGAAGCCCTCGTGTTCTGCGGTGAGCAAGTCATTGTCGAACACCAGGAAGTCGGCGTCCTTTCCGGCCTCGATGGAGCCCTTCTTATCATCGATGCCCAACTGCTGCGCGCCTTTGATGGTATAACCCAAAAGCATCTGGTCAAGGGTCATTCTCTCGTTCTCGGGAGGTAATACAGCAGCGGCTCTGGCGAATGCGGGCACCATGGTCTTTTCAGTAGACCGGCGCGTCATGCCAATCTCCATGCCCAGATACGGGTTCCAAGTCATAAAATCACCGAAAACGATGTTGTCGCTTGACCAGGCCACCTGAGCCCCGCTATCCCAGATTGTTCTGCAACGGAACCCCTTCCTGGAGCGCTCCTCGCCAAGCCAGGAAGCCGAAATAGAGGGGTCTCCTGCGTGCCACCAGGGGGTGAAATTCGCATATACGCCAAGTTTGGCAAAACGGTCCAGATCGGCGTCGTCCTGAATCTCCAGATGGGCACAGGTGACCCTTACCTTCAAGCTGTCTCCCATCTCTTTCTTGGCCATCTCAAAGCCATCCAGGACGGTACGTGATGCACGCTCACCCACGGTGTGAAGGTGAAGATCCAGATGTGCCTCATTGAGATTCTTCACAAGTTCACAAATCCCCTCTGCGGAAAAAGCAGTAGATCCCGTCGTATGGACATCCACATAGGGTGTGACCATGGCCGCGGTATGAATCCTCTGGGTGCCGTCCATGAATATCTTCATGGTATGAACCTTCAGATGCTCCGTGTCGAATTCACGATGGAAGCGTTTAACCTCCTCGAGACCCTCTTTGGCATTCCGCTCCGCATTAATCACCAGGCTGCCGTCAACGTAAACAGGCAGTTTTCCCTGCTTGTCCAGTTCGCGCAGGCGCTTGTAGACCTTCTCATGGAACTTGGCATCCCCCGGAAGACCTGCATCAAATACCGCACACACCCCGAATTTGACCGAGAAATCAATCCAGCGCTGGAGCGCCGCGTCAACCTGCTCATCGGTCAGTTCCATTGAGCTGTCCAGGATAATCGGAATTTCTGCAGCACCTTCAATACAATTTCCGGTCACATGGCCGTCCTTGCGCACATAAATAGCAAGTCCCGGTATGGGATCAGGTGTGTCGTCTGTAATGCCGTGACGCTGAAGGATCTTTGAGTTCACCCAGATGCTGTGTCCTTCGCCTTCCTGGATCTGGAGTTCGGCATCCGGGCATATAGCGTCAAGTTCTTCCTTTACAATATACTCTCCCTTCAGAAAGACTTTCTCCAAAACGAATCTGTAGCGTTTCTGTCCGGGATTCTCTTTGATATACTTCGCCATAATGTCCAGTGCTTCCTGCTTGCCGTTCGGCTCAAGGCGTTCTCCCATATGGGCATACTCAAAACCCACGGGGATGGTCACGTGGACGTGGCTGTCGATGATGCCCGGCATAATGAACTTGCCGCCGAGGTCGGTGACCGGGCCTTCAAAATCCTTCAAGCCGGCTTCATCGCCGACATAGACAAATTTGCCGTCCTTCACCACCAGTGCAGTTGCCTGCGGGTTCTTGGCATCAGAGGTGTAGATATTTGCGTTTTTTACAATCTTATCAGCTTTCATGGTATTAGTATATTAGTGATTAATAAATTATTGATTTTCTTGAGTTCCCTTAACATAGCAGGCCACCAGGCCATACGTGATGGTGGGTCGGATCCAGATTTCTACCAGCATATAACTGGTGAATTCGTCGGTTGGTTCCAGGACGATATCAATGTTATACAGCAAGGCAATGAGCATATCCACCACAAAAATGGCCCACAGGTTATTCTTTGTATAGCTTTTCCAGTCCTTCCGGGCATAGAAATATGTGAGCATAATGAGCATCAACACAGAAAGAACCAGACAGGACTTCTGGATGGGATAAATGGCCAGTTGAGGCGAGAAAATGACATCCCGCAAAAAGACGGTAATGCCCACACACACGGTGCACCAGTAATTGAACTGCTTTGTGGTAATGCGGTAGTTAAAGAAGTACATCCACATCATGACCACGCAGGCAATGTAGAACAGGTTGAGGACCAGCTCCGGCCATGTGTTTTCCAGGCCGAAGTGCACAACGCCGTAAAGCATGATCCCCACGGAGAGCACTGCCGCCACGGCGGTAACCACGATGTTGAAGATGTCCGATTTGTTTTTGAATCTGATACTCATAGTTATTGTTTTTATTTGTTGTCATCAATCATGTGCACATCGCGCTGCGGAAACGGGATGGTGATGTTGTTCTCTGCCAGGATCTTATAGATGAGTTCCTTGCACTGATACCGATATTCAATTTGCTCCGACACCAGCACGTACTGTCTCACCGCCACATTCACGGAACTATCTCCGAAGTCGTCAAAGCGGATATAATGCCCATACGTAGGCTCAACGATATCCCGGCCGAACTTGTCCTTTGTCTTAAGCACCTCCAGCCCTTTCTCCAGCGCTTCCCGCACTTTCTGGAAGTCGGTACCGTAGGCCACGCCCACCTTGATAATTGTGAGCTCGTAAGCGTTGTTACGGGTAAGGTTGGTGAAGCTCTTGCCGAAAAGGGAAGAGTTCAAGAAAGCCACCAGGATGCTGAGGCGTTTGCGTTTTTTCATAATTTGATTATTCTGGTGTTTAAGTTAGGCCTTTTCACCAGACTCCACAATACGGAAAAGGCCCCAGGATGCAAGTTTTGCAAATCCTGAAACCTTTTTGCAAATTCTGAAAGTGAGAGGGCGGGGAAAACTACTCTGCCTCGCTACGCATCCATGCTGTCACGGTAGTTCCCATGTTTTGTTTGAACGTGGCGCTGAAGGTGCTGTAGCTGTGAAAACCGCTCTCAAAAGCCAGCTGCTGGGCCGTAAAGATGCGTTTTTCTGCCACGGCCTCATGGTAAAGGCGGATGAAATGAGTCACACGCAAGCCGTTGATGTAGGCATTATACGTTATGCCCTGCTGGGCAAAGTACTGACTCAGATAATAGCGGTTTGTGCCGATGACCTGGGAAAGCTGGGTCAGGGTCAGGTCATTTTGCAGATAGAGCTGTCCATTCTCGCAGTGCTTTTTGAGGAGGGGCCCGATGTTGGCTGGAATGGCCGGCTGGGCAGGTATCTTCTGCACATCTTCTGCCGGTTCTTCCTCCGGCGAGGCGCTCTCGATTAGTTGTTGCAAAGTTTCCACCCGCCAGAGCAGCAGCCCCACAATGATGATACTGTCAATTTGAAGAAGATACGCCATAAAGAGTCTTCCTTCAGAGGTACTGTTGTACATAACGAAATACAGCAGGAAGACGGCCAGTATCAGAAGACTCTGCCAAATCTCTTTGTTCTCAAGGTCGGCGTAGTTGTCCCTTAGCCAGCGTCTATAACGCCGGACGGCAAAGAACATATACAGCATCATCAGGGCATACAGAGCGAAGACATATATGCCCACCGGAAGGTAAAGATCTTCATCTCCCCGAATGAGGCACAAACTCATTAATATAAAGGCCGGGATCAGCAGTACCATAAAGGGCCAGACTGTCCGATGCCGATCCTGCATCATAGACAGCAGGATGCCGGCTATGGTGGGAAATAACATCAGTAGATCCAGACCGCAGACCAATACGTAAACGGAGGGCGAAGGATGATAGACGTAGAACAGCCAGAACAGATGACTGAGTGCGGTTGCCACCAAAAAGGTCGCCGCCCACCGGCGCAGACGCACTGGCGACGTTACTTCTGGCGCGATAGCATTGCTGCGCCGCAGCAGTAGATAAAGGGCCGCCACGACGGTAAGCATGATTACGCCACCGTACATAAGGACAAAGGCTGTGTCTTTAAGAATCTCTTGCGCTTCCATAATGTAGCTACTACTACTTTTACAGGCAAGGTACGCTTTTTGGTGATTACAACCAAAAAAGGACATCGGGCACGGTTCGCGAAAACCGTACCCGATGCGCTTAAATTGCTTATTGTCTGATAGTTAAGCTGCTAGTACTCCTCTTCGTTCCAAAAGAAATCCTCTTTGGTGGGGTAGTCGGGCCATATATCCTCTATGGATTCATAAACTTCTCCGTCGTCTTCGAGGTCGGAGAGGTTCTCGATGACTTCGAGGGGTGCGCCACTGCGGGTGGCGTAATCTATCAGTTCGTCTTTGGTCGCAGGCCAGGGGGCATCTTCCAGTTTGGAGGCCAACTCAAGTGTCCAGTACATATCAAAATAGGATAATAATTTTAACTCTGTTTGCTAAAAGGGCTGCAAAGATATAATAATTTTGATATACTCCTAAATTATTTTTGCAGAATAATTTCCGCCACTCTGGCGAGGGTGAAAAGGTAGTCAGACAGGCGATTAAGATACTGTGCGCAGACGGGGTCTGAGGCTGTTTTCTGCTCTATTGCAATTACCTTCCGTTCGCAACGCCGGCATATCGTGCGGGCAACGTGACATTCTGCCACTGCGGCTGGCGGACCAGGGATAATAAATGAGAATTTGGTGGGGAGAAGGGCGGTCATTTTGTCAATGCTCTCCTCTAGCCATGCCAGCCACTCGTCGCTCTTGAGAGGTCTGAGCCATTCCTGTTCGCAGTCGCTTGCCAGATGGGCGGAGATGTCCATCAGATGGCTCTGGATTGTGAAAAGCTCATCGCAATATTGTTTCATGGGTTCGCTCTGCTCAAAACGGGCTCTGACTACCCCCAGATAGGAAATCAGCTCGTCTGCATCGCCGTAGGCCTCTACCCGGCTGTCGCACTTGGAAACGCGGCGCCCTCCCACAAGACTTGTGGTGCCGTCGTCGCCCTTTTTTGTGTAGATTTTCATCGTCTTATGTCAGATTCGATTTTACCGTCGCGTATGCAAATAACACGCCGTGCATGGGCTGCTATCTGCTCCGAGTGAGTTACAAGTATCACTGTGTTCCCCTCTGCGTGTACTCTGTCAAAAAGGGCCATTATCTCCTCCGATGTGGCGGAATCCAGATTGCCTGTCGGCTCGTCGGCGAGTATCAGCGAGGGGTTGGTGACAAGGGCCCGGGCCAGCGCTACTCGTTGTTTCTGGCCTCCGGAGAGTTCACCGGGATCATGGTCAATCCTCTCGCCAAGGCCAACGGTCTCCAGGGCCTTGCGTGCGCGTGCCAGCCTTTGTGAGCGGGATATGCCTGCATACAGAAGCGGCAATGCCACATTCTCCAGCGCGCTCAGGCGCGGCATGAGTGCGAACGACTGGAACACGAAACCTATCTGCCGGTTGCGAACCGCCGCCTGGGCGTCGTCATCCATATTGCTGACATCCTCGCCGCATAGCATGTATCGCCCGCTGTCGGGGGTATCCAGGCAACCCAGTATATTCATAAGTGTGGACTTTCCACTCCCGGAAGGGCCCATAATCGCCACATACTCGTTTTTCTCAATGGTCAGCGAGGCTCCGTCCAGGGCCCTGACCTCCACGGCGCCTACCCGATAGGTTTTGCGCACATCCTCAATCGTTATAATCTCTTCGCTCATACGCAATCAAAGATAATCCAATAATCGGGATAATTTGAATTATAATACTTAATTTTGTGAATTGTAAAAACGTACAAAATGGCATATAAGGATATAGAGCAGTACGACGCACAAACTACCGCGGAGCTCCAAAAACACTATTCGGAAATTCTGCGGTTACTTGGCGAAGATCCGGGCCGCGAGGGGCTTTTGAAGACTCCGGAGCGGGTGGCCAGGTCAATGCAGTTCTTTACCAAAGGATACAATGAGAGCGGTGAGGAGATCCTTAAGCAGGCTATGTTCAAGGAGGAATACCGGCAGATGGTACTGGTAAAGGACATTGAGTTGTACTCCATGTGCGAGCACCACATGCTCCCGTTTTACGGCAAGGCGCATGTGGCCTATATCCCGGACGGCTACATCACCGGCCTGAGCAAGATAGCCCGCGTGGTGGAGACCTATGCCCGCCGCCTGCAGGTACAGGAGCGTCTTACGGTCCAGATACGCGACTGTATTCAGCAGACCTTGAATCCCCTCGGGGTGGCGGTGGTGATTGAGGCGGCCCATATGTGTATGCAGATGCGCGGCGTCAGCAAACAGCACTCTGTAACCACCACATCGGCCTTCACCGGCGTTTTCCTAAAAGACATGCGTACCAGATCAGAGTTTCTGCGTCTGATCGGATTGGATTCTTAAACGACACGTGTATGAAAATTACTATTTCTGGAGCAGGGGAGGTAGGTTGCCATCTGGCAAAACTGCTGGTTGACGACAACCACGACATCACCATGATTGACAAGAGCGCAGAGCGTCTGGCAAAGGCCAGCGAGATTGCGGACATCTTGACTGTGTGCGGGAATCCTACATCTATCAGCGTGCTTCAGGCGGCAAAGGTAGACAAGACCGACCTGTTTGTAGCGGTGTTCCCGGACAAGGACCAGAATGTGAACATCGTGTCGGCCCTGCTGGCTAAAGAGCTTGGGGCTAAGAAAGTTACAGCGCGCGTCAATACGTCGGAATATCTCTCTTACGAGAACAAGTCGCTGTTCACCCAGCTGGGCATTGACATGCTCTTCTATCCCGAGCGGATGGCTGCATACGAGATTGCCGATATAGTACGCGAATCGGGTATGACAGAGTTTGTGCAGTTTGGTCACGGCAAACTCCAGCTCATAGAGATTAAACTGGACGAGGAGTCTCCGCTCATAGGGCGCGAGATATCTGATTTTGTCTATCCGATTGAACATCTGCCGTTCCGCATTGTTGCAATCTCCCGTGGAGAAGGGACCCTGATCCCCAAGCGCGATTCAAAGATGCGTCTTGGAGACCTGGTGTATGTGATGGCGCTGCGCGATACTGTGAACGACGCACTCAAGGAAGCTGGCAAACGGGAGAAGATAGTGAAGAGCGTCTTTATTGTCGGTGGAGGTCCGATGGGCGAGATGCTGGCTGCAAAGCTGGAGAAGACAATCCCTTCCATAAAGATTATAGAGAAGGACCGCCGGCGTTGCGAGGAGTTGTCCCAGATTCTGGAGAAGACAATGGTTATAAACGGAGACTGGCGCAATACCGATTGGCTTTATGAAGAGGAGATACAGCGCTGTGACGTATTTGTGGCCACTACAGATGACTCCGAAACCAATATTATGACTTGCGCCGCGGCCAAGAAGATGGGCGTGCCCAAGACCGTTGCCGAGGTGGAGAATATCGAGTACATAAAACTGGCAGAAGGGATGGGCGTAGATGCGGTAATCAACAAAAAGATACTCTCCGCGAGCCGTATCTTCCGATTTACCCTCACCGATAAGATTCGCTCCATCAAATATCTCAGCGAGAGTGATGCGGTGGCCTTGGAGTATATCGTACACCCCGGATCACCGGTGACCAAAGCCAAGGTAAAAGAGCTCCCTATACCCCCCGATGCAATTATCGGAGGCGTCATCAGGGGTAACGAATCGTTTATTGCTTACGGCGACACCCAGATCGCCGCTTACGATCACGTCATAGTATTCACGCTGCCTGCGTCGCTTAAGGAAATAGATAAGCTCTTTATGTAGACTACAGCCCCCGGTCAATCACCTCCATATACTCCGTAGGTGTCATTCCAAACATTTTCTTTAGATATCGGTGGAACGACCTTACGTCGCCGAACCCGCATTTCTGTGCAATTTCGGCGGTGGTGAGACCACGGAATTCAGGTGCCCTCTCAATAAAGTATCTGATCCGGAATCGTCCCATGAATTCCTGAAACCCCAGACCGCGCCAATGTAGTGCTTCCCACATATAAGTGCGGTTGGTGCCGATGGCTTTGGCCACGTCTATGCAACGTGTCCGTGGATTCAGATATAGCCTTTTGGTGAGAATAGCATCGGTGGCGTCTTTAATAATAGTTGCCTTTGCGGGCCTCTTCAGGGCCCATTTGCGACGCTTGAACAGCGGTGACATGATGCTTATCGGTTGGACATCTTTTTAAAATACTCCGCGGGCGTGCAACCGGTAAAACGGAAGAAAGAAGCCGTGAAAGTACTAACAGAGTTGAATCCCGACGCTTCCCTTAACTCATCCATGGTGAGACTGTTATCATTGGAATACAGGTCAATGGCCTCCTTTACCCGGTACGAGTTGATCAGCTGCCTGAAGTTCATCCCGAAACGCTCGTTGATTAATTTGGAGAGGGTCGATTTGTTGGTGCCCAGATTCACCGCCACCGCTTCAATGGATAGTTTACAGTTCAGGTAAGGCTTTTTCTCTGCCATCAGCGCTTTGAAACGCTCCAGTTGTTCTCCTGCCCTTTTCTCGGCGATGTTGTACACTACGACCTCTCCATCTTCCAACATCCGTCCCGTTTCCCGGACGGTCTCTTCCCCGGGCACCGGGTACTTGAATGGAGGGGTTTTTTGAAGACGGCGTCGGCTTAACAATAAGCCCAAAAGACATACGCAAGCTGTTACTATAACAGCGGATGTCACCAGCAAGATAATCATAAAATTGCTCATAATTGTGGCTGATTACGACTGCTAAATTGTTGATTAAAAATAAAATAACAATGCCCCGGAGCCATCGGCCGGGGCATTCTTTCTATTTTTAAAAATTCCGTTTCCGTTTAAGATTTCTTCATCGCCTCAAAACCTTTGCCGTAAACCTCTGTGACGTTTCCTATGGAAACAAACGCATCTGGATCCACATCCTTTATTAATTTGAGAATATTGCTGGTTTCTGTACGTTTTACTATAACCACAACCAACTTTCCGTGATGGTGGGAGTAGCCGCCCTCACTCTCCAGCAGAGTCACTCCGCGATGAATCTCGTTGCAGATGCGGTCGGTGAGCACATCGTAATGGTCGGTGAATATGAACAACTGTACCGATTGCCGCTTGCCGTTCAGAATCAAGTCCAAGGTATAGTTGGTGACACCCGTGAGGACATAGCCATACAGAACCACGAGCAATTTGTCACTTAAAGGTGACGAGTTGGGTATCAGCAGGGCGGAGCCTATGATGACAAAGTCCAGCACTAGCATCACCGTGCCTGGAGAAACACGATAGAATTTGGTGACTATCAGGGCTATGATGTCTGTGCCTCCCGTGCTGCCTCCCTGAGTAAAGGTTAGGGCTATGCCCAACCCGACCATGGCACCTGCAAAGATTACACACATCAGTTTGCCGTTCTCTTCTGTGAACTCCTGGACAAAGTCCTGCGGTATAAGGCCGGGCAGGAATCTCAGGAACAGGGCGGTGGTGATGAGTGCATATATTGTCTTGGCACCAAAGCCGGTACCCAGTACTTTCATCGCTATCATCACCAATATGGCGTTGATGATGATATATGAGTATGCCACATTGAAGCCGGTGCTATACTGGATTACAGAGCCCAGACCGGTAATGCCGCCTCCTACCAGATTATTGGGGAGGAGGAAGATTGCCCATGCCAGGGTGTATATCAGCAGCCCCAGGGTAATCAGCAGATACTCTTTGATGGTGACCAGCGCCTTGGCAACTGTTGATTTGGCGGTCATCGCTAGCAGACTACGTTGATTATTTTGCCCTGGACCACAACCACCTTGCGGATTGTGCCGGCGGGGAGATATTTGCCCGTACGCTCGTCACCCCTGACGGCAGCCTCAACCTCAGCGACGGGCATATCCTTGGGGAGCGAGAGTTTGAAACGCAACTTTCCGTTGAAAGAGACAGGATATTCAAAAGATGCCTCTACGGTATACTCCTCATGATATTCGGGGAAGTTGGCGAAACTTATGCTCTCTGTGTGGCCCATCATACTCCAGAGCTCCTCCGCGATATGGGGTGCGAAGGGAGAAATCAAGATAGCCAGCGGCTCCAGGATTGCCCTCTTGTTGCACTTGAGATCGGAGAGTTCTCCCACAGCAATCATAAACGCGCTCACCGAGGTGTTGTATGAGAAGTGCTCTATATCCCACTGCACCTTGCCAATCAGGCGGTGCAGGCTCTTGAGTTCTGCAGCGGTTGGTGCCTCTTCGCTCACGTTGCAGCCGTTGTCGCCGCAGAACAGGCGCCAGAAGCGGCGCAGGAAGCGGTGGACGCCGTCAATGCCCTGGGTATCCCACGGCTTGCTCTGCTCTATGGGGCCAAGGAACATCTCGTACAGACGGAGGGTGTCGGCGCCATAGCGTTCGCAAATCAGGTCGGGGTTGACCACGTTGAACATGGATTTGCTCATCTTCTCTACCGCCCAGCCGCATATGTATTCGCCGTTTTCGAGTACAAACTCAGCGGTGGCGTATTCCGGACGCCATGCCTTGAATGCTTCGCAGTCAAGGCGGTCGTTACGGACCAGGCTGATATCCACGTGGATTTCTGTGGTTTCGTACTGGTCTTTAAGGCCGAGCGAAACAAAGGTGTTGGTACCGTTGATGCGGTAAACAAAGTTGGAACGGCCCTGGATCATACCCTGGTTGATGAGCTTTTTGAAAGGCTCCTTCTCGCAAACATATCCGAGGTCGTAGAGGAACTTGTTCCAGAAACGGGAGTAAATCAGGTGGCCGGTAGCGTGCTCCGTACCGCCTACATAGAGGTCCACATTACGCCAGTAATTGTCGGCTTCGCTGCTGACGAGCGCTTCGCCGTTGCGGGGATCCATGTAGCGCAGGTAATAGGCGCTGCTGCCTGCAAAGCCCGGCATAGTGCTCTTCTCAAGCGGATGGCCGTTATAAGTCCAATCCTTGGCTCGTGCCAACGGCGGTTCGCCGGTCTCGGTGGGGAGGTATTTGTCAATCTGGGGCAGGCGGAGCGGAAGCTCGCTCTCCGGCAGAGGGGTCGCTACACCGTCCTTGTAATAAATGGGGAAAGGCTCGCCCCAGTAGCGCTGGCGCGAGAATATCGCGTCGCGCAGGCGGTAGTTTATCTTGCGGCGGCCAAGGCCGTGCTGCTCAATGTAATCGATAGCGGCGGGAATGGCCTCCTTGACGGTCTTGCCGCTGAGGAATCCGGAATTGCACATGATGCCCTCTTTGGCGTCAAAGCTCTCCTGCGATATGTCGCAACCCTCAATCAAGGGGATTATGGGGAGATTGAACTGCTTTGCAAAGGCATAGTCGCGGGAGTCGTGGGCCGGTACCGCCATGATGGCGCCGGTGCCGTAACCTGCGAGTACATATTCTGATATCCATACCGGGACTTTGTCGCCGGTGAGGGGATTGATTGCGTAGGAGCCGGAGAATACGCCGGTGACCTTGCGTGTCTCGGCAATGCGCTCGCGCTCTGTCTTCTTGCGGGCTGCGGCCTGGTAAGCCTCAACAGCCGCCTTCTGTTCAGGGGTGGTGAGTTTCTCCACCCATTCACTCTCCGGAGCGAGCACCATAAATGTGACGCCGAATATCGTGTCGGCACGGGTGGTGAAGATGGTCATGTCGTACTCCTTGGTGCCGTTGTATGCCTTGAAGACCATCTCGGCACCCTGGCTGCGCCCAATCCAGTTGCGCTGCATCTCCTTGAGGGAGTCGGTCCAGTCAAGACCTTCAAGCTCGTCCAGCAGGCGGCCGGCATAGGCCGATACGCGCAGCTGCCACTGGCGCATCTTGCGTTGCTCAACGGGATATCCGCCGCGGACAGAAATGCCATCCTTGACCTCGTCGTTGGCGAGCACTGTGCCCAACTGCTGGCACCAGTTCACGCTGGTTTCGCCAAGGTAGGCGATGCGGTATTGCATCAGAACGTCCTGCTGCTGCTTAAAGTCCATCGCCTTCCACTCCGCTGCGGAGAAAGGCTTCACAGCACCGCAGGCTGCATTTACGGCAGCGCTGCCACCCTCTGCAAACTTCTTTTCCAGATTCTCTATGGGGAGCGCCTTGTCGGCATCGTTGTCATAATAGTGGGCAAACATCTTGAGGAAGGCCCACTGGGTCCATTTGTAGTAATCGGGGTCGCAGGTGCGCACCTCGCGGCTCCAGTCAAAAGAGAAGCCTATCTTGTCCATCTGGCCGCGATAGCGGGCGATGTTAGCCTCTGTTGTGGTGGCAGGATGCTGGCCGGTCTGGATGGCATATTGCTCTGCCGGCAGGCCAAACGCGTCGTAGCCCATCGGGTGGAGCACATTGAAGCCGCGGAGCCTCTTGTAGCGGGTATATATGTCGCTTGCTATATATCCCAGAGGGTGTCCCACATGCAGTCCCGCACCGCTTGGGTAGGGGAACATATCCAACACATAATACTTGGGTTTGGAGGGATCTGTCTTGACTTCAAATGTTTTGTTGTCGGCCCAATACTGCTGCCACTTCTTTTCGATTTCTACAAAATTATATTCCATTGCCATAGATTATAGAGCCGCAAATATAAGGAAATTAACGTTGTTTCAGACGGAATTCTACGGGAATGACAATTCTGACGCGAACTTTTTTGCCGTCGATTGTGCCCGGGGTCCATTTGGGAGAAGCTTCCACTACCCGGAGCGCTTCTGCATCGAGCAGTTCGTTCACCCCTTTCTCTACGGTGACATTACTTACGTTTCCGTCTGCCTCAACAATGAAAGAGACATTCACGACAGCCCGGAAAGAGGGCTCTCCGCGTTTGTTGGTTACCCGCTCGAATCCTTCGACGCCATCAGACAGGGCCTCCTGGGGATATTTGAGGTATTTGTAAACCCACTTCTCAAGAAAATTTCTGGCCGGCTCGCGGAAGAACTTGGGCTGGACGTCGCAATCTCCAAGGGAGTATACCCGCTCATCTTTTGCATCCTTCTCAGCATAGAGGTTATCCATGCCGTTTACGGTAGTAAGGAAGGCTGCGATGTAAACCGTCTCCGCCGCCAGGTTGTCGTAGAGCAGCAGGTCGGGGGTGTCGCGCACTGTGCGGTATTCTGCGCTGATGCCGGTAGAGAAGGTCAGGTTGGGGATATCCGCCTGTTTGAACGCCAGGTTGTCGGAGGGGAATACCACACCGTTGTGCAGGGCTGCCCGGGCTGTGACGGACTCTTTCTCCAGCACCATATTCATCATCCTTTGAAGAACCTTGGGGGATATCGCGCTGTATATCTCAAACGGATTGGAGGCGTTACCCCTCCCCAGCATGTCCAGGTTTATCATCATCTTTACGTTGCCTATATGGCTGAAGCCGCCGTCGCAGGCAAAGTAGCGGCTGCCGGAAAATTCCTGCTCCATGGCCCCGAACCCCACGAACAGCAAGCTGCGGCGCAGCGCCTCCTGATTGCCGGCAACAATACGGGCAACCTCCGTGAGTGCGGCCACTCCAGAGGCGTCGGAGTCAGCACCAGGGTAGATTCGCTTCTGAGGGACTCCGTCTATGTTTACGGTGTAATAACCCAAATGGTCAAGATGCGCCCCAATCACAATGTATTCCTCACGCAGGTTGGGGTCGGAGCCCTCTATGATTCCCACTATGTTGCGGGAGGCGATGGTGTCGCCGGTGGCGGTGATTATTGTGAAGGTGTCTCCAGCGCGGTCGGTGAGCATTGTGACGCCAATCTCTTCAAGGCGGTCGTAGAGGTATGAAGCGGCCTGCCGCTCCCCTTCGGAACCGGCCAGACGCCCCTCTAATGCTGGGCTGCATAGATAGTTTATATGGCGACGGAGGTTGGCCTCAAGGCTTTGTGCCGCAGCCGCAGTGGCGGCCGAGAGCAGCATCAGAAATGCGATGGTGCGGATCAGTTTCATACGCCGCCTAAAAGTCAAAGATAGTGCCAGAGATTAACAGAAGGGTGCCTTTACCACCTTTGCCTTGAGCAGGCGGTCGCGTACGTTTATGAAGATCTCAGAACCCAGGGCAAAGAACGGTGCTGCCACATAACCCATGCCGATGGCTTTCTTGACGGTGGGTCCCATGGTGCCGCTGGTAACATGCCCTATCTGGTTCCCGTTGGCGTCACATATGGGGTAGCCGTGACGGGCTATGCCGCGGTCTTCGAGTTCGAATGCCACCAGTTTGCGCTTCAGCCCCTCCGCTTTCTGTCTGAGCAGGAACTCCCGGTCTATGAAATCGCCCTTGGACTCGTCAAACTTGGTAATCCAGCCAAGGCCCGCCTCAAGGGGGGAGGTGGTGTCGTCCATGTCGTTGCCGTAGAGCAGGTAGCCCTTCTCCAGACGGAGGGTGTCGCGGGCACCCAGACCCACCGGCACTATGCCATAGGACTCGCCGGCTTTCATGATGGCGTCCCAGAGTTTTGGCCCGTCGGCGTTTGTTGCGTAGATTTCACATCCGCCGCTGCCGGTATAGCCCGTAGTGGCCAGCAGGACGTGTTCTACGCCCGCAACGGTGAGCTGTTTGAAGGTGTAGGTATGCATAGACATGATGTCCCCGGAGCAAAGTGTCTGCATAAGTTCCAAGGCCCTGGGGCCCTGTATGGCTAGCTGGCAGGTGTCGTCGCTGGTGTTCACCAGGTCGACGTCAACCTTCATTCCAAACTTGTCTGCGAAAGAGCAGATGTGGTTCCAATCCTTGTCGGTATTGGCTGCATTCACGCCCAGCAGATATTCTGTGTCGGAGAAGCAGTATATGATAAGGTCGTCTACAATCCCGCCGCGTCCGTTGGGGAGGCAGGTATATTGTGCGCGTCCCGGATATAGGGCATCTATATCGTTGGTGGTGATATATTGCAGCAGCGCTTTGGCGTGGGGTCCGAATACCCATATCTCTCCCATGTGGGACACATCAAAAATACCTGCGCTTTCGCGCACTGCAGTGTGCTCTTTTATCAGGCCGGAATATTCGATGGGCATGTTGAACCCCGCAAACGGGGCCATCTTTGCCCCCAAAGCGATGTGCTTCTGTGTAAATACCGTCTCTTTCACTGTTGTTCCAGATGCAATTTTTTAGCTGTGTTATATATCCAGACACCTTCCGGCATCTTTTCGTTCCTGTAGAAGTCCATCATCATGCGGTATGTATCTTCATAGCTGTTGCTGTGGCATATCATTACCGCGGTGAAACCGTTTTTCATCTTCACTATTTCTACGGGTACGCCGGAGGCAGAGATGCTGTTATACAGATAGTTGGCATTGCCCGCGTTGCGGAAGCTGCCTATCACGGCGTAAAACCCCTCTGCCAGGCCGGAGGCCTCTTCTGCCGGAGAATCGGTATCTGTGCCGGAGTCGGTATCGGGACTTGCTTCAGCCTGAGACTCTGATTCGCCGCCTGCTTCTGCACCAATGGCGGCAAAATTGGCAGCCACGGCGCCGGCGGCAGTATCGATATCCATGGTCTCTGTCAGGGAAGAAGAGTCGGGCAGAGCGACATCCATTGTGGCCGCGAGGGAGTCGGCGGTGCGGTGCATCTGCTCTGCCTGTGCCCTGAGGGCGGCGATATCCTTTGAGGTAGGTTTGCCCAGCGCAGAGCGGATGGCGTCGCATCCCGTAAAAACAATGGCGAAACCCGCTGCGAGGGCGATAATACCGGCTGCTTTCATACGATGCGAAGGTACTCAATTATATACTAATGGCAAAAATAACCTATATTTGTATTGATGAAGAGATCTATTGCCCTGTTGACGTTACTCCTGCTTCTTGGAGCCCCCTGCCGTGCCGCTGAACGTGACACGCTGAGGATGAGTTTTCTGGGCGACGTGATGATGCACTACAAGCAGATCCGCGCTGCACGCATCCCGGGCACGGACACTACGAGTGCCGCTTCATACGACTTCAGCTCCTACTTTTCGCATATCAGGGGCCGTCTGGATTCGTGCGACATAAGCGTGGCCAATATGGAGTTTCCTGTGGGGGTGGTACCATACACCGGCTATCCGGTATTCTCTGCACCATCTTCTATAGTCCAGGAAGCTATAGATGCCGGTATGGACCTGCTCCTGCTGGCCAACAACCACATCTGCGACAAGGGACGGCGGGGGCTGGACAGCACATACGCCATCTATTCGCGCATGCCGGTCAAGTTCACCGGACTCTGGCGCGATACGATAGATGAGCAGCTCTATAACCCGGCAATAATCACCGCAAAGGGGTTCAGGGTTGCATTTATCAACTTTTCTTACGGATTCAACGGCTTCAACGTGCCGCAGCCCTATGTGGCGGGGAAGTTGGATTCGCTGCAGATTAAACAGGCCATCCGGCGGGCGCGCAACCGCGGGGTGGATTATATAGTTGCCCTGCCGCACTGGGGTGTGGAGTACAGCCTTGACGCCAATGCAGAGCAGCGTCGCTGGCGGGACAGGCTCTACCGCTGGGGGGTAGATATGATAGTGGGGTCGCATCCACACGTACCGCAGGCGGTGGAGTACTCACAGGGTAGGGTAACTGCCTATTCGCTGGGTAATTATATCTCCAATATGAGCATCGCCTACGGGCAGGTGGGCATCCTGCTCACTGTGAGTGTGGTGCGGCGGGAAGACGGCTCGCTGGAGACCCTCCCTCCCGATGTGACCTGGCTCTGGTGCGGCAAGGCGGGCCAGATGGAGCCCAACTATTCTGTGGTACCCATTGAAGAGTATCTCGACCGGCCTGAGGAGTTTATCTCCCGCTCGCAGTACGATAAGATGGTGCGCGAATATTCCCGAATAAAACAAAAATTCTCACAATATTGAACAAGACAATTACCCTCACAGAAGTCGACCCAATAGAGATTCTGGGTGTCAACAACAAACTTTTTGACCAGTTCCGCAGCTATTTTCCCGCCCTCAAGGCGACCTCCCGCGGCAACGAGATATTCCTGATGGGCGCCGATGACCAGATTGCCCTTTTTGAAGAGAAATTTGCTCAGTTGATCCAAAAAAAGATGACCAGGATGCGCCTGAACAGCTACGATGTGGAGTCGCTGTTCGAGGATAACGGCCGTAGTCAGGAGATAGGGCGGGTTGAGATGCCCGACGGCAGCGACTACGTGATTGTTTATGGCGCAGATGGCAAGTGCGTCAAGGCCCGTACCCCCAACCAGAAGCGGCTGGTGAAAGATTATTACGACAATGACCTGATATTTGCCCTTGGCCCTGCCGGTACCGGAAAAACCTATACGGCCATTGCACTGGCGGTGCGTGCCCTTAAGAACCGGGAGGTCAAGCGCCTGATATTGACACGCCCGGCTGTGGAGGCAGGTGAACGGCTCGGCTTTCTTCCCGGCGATTTGAAAGATAAACTGGACCCTTACCTGCAGCCGCTTTACGACGCCCTTCTGGATATGATTCCAGCCAAGAAACTGCAGTCGCTTATGGAGGACGGCACCATTCAGATTGCCCCGCTGGCATATATGAGGGGCCGCACCCTTGACAAGGCCTTTGTGATTCTGGACGAGGCGCAGAACACATCGCTGTCGCAGCTGAAGATGTTTCTGACCCGTATGGGGAACGACGCCAAGTTTATAGTGACTGGCGATGCTACTCAGATTGACCTCCCCAACCGTGGCGATTCAGGCCTGCTTAAGGGGGTGGAACTTGTACGCGACATCCGCGGCATCTCGGTCGTGAACTTTACTAAAGAGGATATAGTGCGCCACCCGCTGGTGACCCGTATAATTGAGGCTTTTGACAAGAAGGAAAAAGAAGAGAAGCACTCCTAACGGACGCAACGCACGTTGAGGGCTATGCCGGTCTTGCTGGTGAACGCAGGCTTGAATGAGTCTGAATCCCAGTAAATGTAGCGATAATATGCCTGGTCGTTGTTGTAGGCATCTTTACTCCACCACATTCCATAATCGTTGAGACCATAGAACTGGTTGTCGTTGGTCTGCAAATATCCGCAGGGGAGGGGATTGAACTTGACCTCTGCGGTGTGCTTGTTGTTCACGGAGAACGGCCAGAGGCGCTCGCCGTTGAAATATGCATCGGGGGTAACCTTGGAGGCAGCGCCGCTCCAGTCATCTTCAAAGGCCACGGAAGTGCCGCACAGGGCCTTGCCGAGGTCTTCCCAGTCGGAGTTGTCGGGCAGACGCCAGCCGCTGGGGCAGATGTCACTCCGGGTGGCTTCACTCCAGGTGTAATGGCGGCCAAACACGTGGTTCAGCACGGGAGACTGGGCATAGACATATCCTGATCCCTCCCAGGCCAGGTTCTCTGCAAACCAGTCCAGGTTACCGATGTGCTCGTAGCGATAGGCGCGCAGATCGCGCGGGTCCACGAATACCTTCTGGGAAGAATAGGGGAGCCCTTGGACAGAACCGGTCATAAGGGTGGTGTCTACCGTAATAACCGTGCGTCTGGCGCTCTCTGTGATGTAGTCCGGGTGGTATGCAAGGGCCTTTACGGAATATTCGTCCGGCGTATCGGGGAATTGCACCACTATGGTGCGGCTATACAGGGTGTCGGTGTGGATATTTGTGATAACCCATCCCCATGTAGGGTCCTCCGGAGTGGTGATGCCGCCGGCGGTGAGTTCCACTACGTCGCCGGCGTAGATATAGTCGTTGATATCAAAAGAGATGCTCCCCTCCATATAGTTGTAGGTGGTAGTTTCTTTTATGCAGGCGGACGCCCCCGCAACCAAAGCGAGACACATGAACAACCTTATGATATTCTTTTTCATCACGGACCGATAATCGTGCAAATTTAAGAAGATTTTGTTATAATTTTGCATTATGAAACGATTATCGGTACTTATTATATCTTTGCTCCTGTTCTTTGCCGGATGCGGCGATGACATGCAGTATATTCAAGTGACTGGTCTGGCCCAGGGCGGACAGTATGTCGTGACTTGCAAGGTGCCCGTCAAAAGCGATGCCACAGCTATCAAGAAGGCCATTAACGATACCCTCTCTGCTATCGACTGGTCGCTGTCTGGCTATAACCACGCATCTTTGCTGACCCAGGTGAACCAGGGCAAGAATCCCCCTCTCGACGATATCTTCGTGGACGTTTTCAATATCTCCAAGAGAATTTGGCGGCAGACGGATGGGGCGTTCGACCCAACATGTGCGCCGCTGTTCGATATATGGGGATTCGGTTTTACCACGAATGATATGCCTTCAGCCGCCGCAGTGGACAGTGCTAAGGCTCTTGTGGGGATGGACCGGTATTCGATTGTAGAGGCCAAAAACGGCAACCGTTACCTCGAAATGCCGCCCGGGGGCAAGATAAACTTCAATGCCATCGCCCAAGGCTATTCCTGTGATGCTGCTGCCCGCGTACTGGAGAACTTTGGCAGTACCGACTATCTGGTGTCCATAGGCGGTGAGATCGTCTGCAAGGGGCACAGTGCCCGAGGCGACGATTGGCGCGTCTGGATCGACCGGCCAGAAGACGGCAACTATGTGTCGGGAGCTCTCAAGCAGGATGTCATCTCCGTGACAGACTGCGGTCTGGTCACCAGCGGCAATTACCGCAAATTCTATGTGGTGGACGGGCAGAAATATTCCCACACCATCGACCCCCGTACGGGCCGTCCGGTGACCCATAATCTTCTGAGTGCCACCGTGCTTGCAGAAGACAGTGCCACCGCTGATGCCCTGGCCACCGCCATGATGGTTATGGGACTGGAGCGCGCGCAGCAGATGGTGGCTTCCTGGCAGGAGAACCCCTATCGTGGGGCGTATCTGGTGTACGGGGATCAGGACGATATGAAGGTATGGCATACCCCCGGCCTGATTCTGGAAAGCGGGGAGTAAAGGTTTCGCGGCATTCTTTCATCTTGCAACATAAGTTGCTTTTCTGTTTCACAAAATGAAGCAGAAAACAACTCATACGTAAAGATTGCAAGTAATTTTCTTGAAACAAAATAGATAATGTAACCACTCTCGATTGGCTGGTTCGAAACGGCATACCTTTGCCCAGGACAATAAGAGCAAAGGTTATGAAAAGAATTGAAGCAATTATCCGCAAGACAAAATTCGAGGATGTCAAGAGTGCGTTGCTAAACTCTGACATCGACTGGTTTGAATACCACAATGTGCATGGCATCGGGCAGAGCCGGCAGGAGAGACTGTACCGCGGTGTGCAGTACTCTACCGATGTGATAGAGCGCGTAGCCATAACGATAGTGTGCCGCGACCAGTTTGTTGAACCAACTGTAAATGTGATTCTTGAGGTGGCCCATACCGGCGAGGTCGGGGACGGCCGCATTTTCGTGAGCGACATGATTGACACCTGGAGCATCCGCACCGGGGAACATGGCGACACTGTGTTGAGAGACAAAAAGTAATCACCGCAAAAAAGAGAAGTTATGAAAGAGATAGGCTTATCACTAGATACTGTATGGATGTTGTTGGCTGCAATGCTGGTTTTCTTCATGCAACCTGGCTTTGCGCTGTGCGAGGCTGGATTCACCCGCAGCAAGAACACCGCCAACATTCTGATGAAGAACTTTGTGGACTTTATGTTCGGTTCATTGCTGTTCTTCTTTGTCGGTTTCGGATTCATGTTCGGCAGCGACGGTGCCGGCTTCATAGGCAAGCCTAACTGGGGCAGCCTTGGTTTTTACGGGGGCGACCTGCCGATAGAGGGCTTCCTGATTTTTGAGACAGTATTCTGTGCTACCTCCGCCACCATAGTGAGCGGGGCGATGGCGGAGCGGACAAAATTCTCTATGTATCTGCTTTACAGCGCCGTGATTTCGCTGTTCATATACCCCGTGGAGGGACACTGGACATGGGGAGGCGGATGGCTTTGCAACGATGCGGCGGACGGCTTTATGATGTCGACATTTGGCAGTGTATTCCACGATTTTGCGGGATCTGCCATAGTACATAGTGTCGGCGGCGTGCTGGCGCTGATTGGTGCGATAGCGCTGGGGCCCAGAATCGGCAAGTACTCCAGCGACGGCACCAGCCGCGCCATACCCGGGCACAACCTCACGATGGCGGCACTGGGCGTATTCATACTATGGTTCGGATGGTTTGGCTTTAACCCCGGATCGCAGCTGGCCGCTACTGGAGAGGTGAACCGCGTTGCCATAAGCCACGTATTCCTCACCACCAATCTGGCCGCCGCTGCGGGCGGCGTAGCCACCATGTTCCTTACCTGGCTGAAGTACGGCAAGCCGTCGCTCTCACTGATGCTGAACGGCATCCTGGCGGGCCTGGTGGGTATCACAGCCGGTTGCGACCTTGTGTCGCCGGTCGGAGCCATCATTATCGGGCTTGTATGTGGCATCGTGCTTGTTTTCGCCATCGAGATTATAGACCACAAGTTGCATATCGACGACCCTGTTGGCGCCTCGTCGGTACATGGTGTCTGCGGTATCCTGGGTACACTTATGACAGGTCTGCTCTCTACCAGCAGCGGCCTGTTCTACGGTCACGGCTGGGGATTCTTTGGCGCACAGTGCTTTGGCATACTGGTAATCGACTTATGGGCGGCAGCCTGCGGATTAGTCCTGTTCTTCGGAATCAAGAAACTTCACGGACTCAGGGTTGGCAGACGTGTAGAGGAAGAGGGGCTCGACATCTATGAGCACGGCGAGAGCTGCTACAACTAGCAGGCCAGCAGGCGGGACACCAGTTCGCTGATCATGTCGGCGTCGGAGGCCTCGCCGCGGGCGTTGCTCTTGCTGCGGTAGTCGAACTCCTTGAGGGTGGCCACCGCCTTCATGCACGATTTCAACGGATAGTTCCGGGCGTAGCGGCCGTAGTCGCGGCGCATGATAAAGGGATTGAGGCCCAGGGCAGCAGCCATAGAGGCCTCGTCCATGCGGTCCGCAAGGCAGGCGTGGTAGCGAAGCATCTTCAGATACTGGCTGGACAGGGCAGCTACAATCATCTGAATGGGGTATCGCTTGGAGTTTTCGCCAAAGTAATTAGCAATCTTATAGGCTTTTGGGGCGTTTTTATCGCACAGGGCGGCCGCCAATTCAAAAGCGGAGTATTCCCGGCTCATGCCGACATTGTCTTCTATCGCCTTGCAGGTGATATGCTTTTCGCCGCCGGCGAGCGCCTTGCCCAGCTTGTCCACCGCAAGGGCAATCTTGCTCAGCGAGGTGCCGCATGCCTCGGCAATCATATCGGCGGCGCCTTCCTCTGCGGTGAACCCTTCGCTGCGGATGTAATCGTCTATCCAGCCGGTAATCTTCCATTCCTTGACAGGTTCGCACTCGAGCACTACTCCCACCTCGCCGGCGCGCTTGTAGAACTTGGTCCGCTTGTCTATGTTCTTGGCGTTGCTGTCAGGGGCGGTCTTGAAGCAGATGACCAGTACGGTGGTCGGCATCAGTTTGTCAAAATATGATTCAATCTTCTCTACACCCTTCATTCCCTGCGCCTCCTTCACCACTATCACCTGCCGGCTCACCATCATGGGGAACTGGCGGGCATGGCTCACAATCTCCTCCGGGGTGGTGTCCACGCCGTAGTATATCATCTGCCCAAAGTCCCGTTCCCCTGCGGGCAGAGCCTTCTCCATCAGCAGGTTGCATATCCTGTCGATATAGAAATGCTCCCTGCCGAAAAGCAGGTAGAAGGGTTTGATGTCGCCCCGGTTAATGTCGGATTCAATCTTTGCGGCCAGAGGGCCTGTTTCTACAGTTTGCTTTGCCATACCAACCCCTAAGATACGCTTTTTTTGTAACTTTGTAGTGATGAAAGAGGATAATCAGATATTTGATCCGATACGCAAGAAGTTTGTAAAACTTACCCCGGAAGAGGAGGTGCGGCAACATGTCATTAAGGTGCTGACCCGCTGCTGGGGTTATCCCGAGACGCATCTGGCGGTGGAATATGGCTTTAAATACAACAAACGTCAGTACCGGGCCGATATTGTAGTGTTCAACCGCGCGCTGCAGCCCCGCCTGCTGGTGGAGTGCAAGGCCCCTTCCGTGCAGCTCACGGTGGATGTGATAGACCAGGTGGTACGCTATAATTTTGTGCTGGACGTGGAGTATATCCTGATTACGAACGGAGAACTTTTTTACCTTTGCCGGCGCGATGACAATGGGGGATGGCTGCAGTGCAGCGAGATGCCCTCTTTCGATGACCTTTGCGAGATATGATTGACCTGAACGACAGTATTATTTTCAAGACCGTCACGGCTGAAGCCGAGGCGCTGGGTGTGCGGGCATTTGTGATCGGGGGCTACGTGCGCGACTGGTTTATGCACCGCGACAACGACGATGTGGATATTGTGGTGGAGGGGAGCGGCATCGCCCTTGCGGAAAAAGTTGCGGCAAAGCTGCACAGCAAGGTTTCGGTTTTCCGTAATTTCGGCACCGCTATGTTCAGGTACAAGGGGGTTGAGGTAGAGTTTGTGGGGGCGCGCCGGGAATCTTACGACCGCAATTCCCGCAAACCTTTCGTGGAGGACGGCACCCTTGAAGAGGATCAGCAGAGGCGCGATTTCACCATAAATGCGATGGCTTTCAGCCTGCAGAAGGAGGATTACGGAACGCTGATTGACCCTTTCGGCGGCATCTCCGATATCGCTGCCAAGAAGATCCGCACCCCGCTCGATCCCGACACTACCTACAGCGACGACCCGCTGCGGATGCTGCGGGCGGTGCGGTTTGCCACACGGCTGGGGTTTGATATCGTTCCGGAATCTATAGAATCGATGCGCCGTAACCGCGACAGGCTTCAGATTCTCTCAAAGGAGCGTATTGCCGACGAACTCAATAAGATAATGATGACCTCGACACCATCCCGCGGGTTTTATCTGCTGGATGAGTGTGGCCTTCTGGACACGATTCTGCCTGAGCTCTCTGCCCTGAAGGGGGTGGAGACGGTGAACGGCCGCGGCCATAAAGACAATTTTGTCCATTCGCTCAAGGTGCTGGACAATGTGGCTTCTGTGAGCGACAACCTGTGGCTCCGCTGGGCGGCGCTGTTGCACGATATAGGCAAGGCACCCACAAAGAAGTGGGATGACCAGTTGGGCTGGACTTTCCACAGCCACGAATTTGTTGGCGCCAAGATGGTGAAGGGTGTATTTACCCGCCTCAAGCTGCCGGTGAGCGAAACGATGCCGTACGTCCAGAAGCTGGTCGGGCTGCATCTGCGCCCCATCGCGTTGGTGACAGATGGCGTCACCGACTCCGCCGTGCGGCGACTGCTGTTTGATGCCGGTGACGATATCGATGACCTGATGACGCTCTGCAAGGCGGACATCACTTCCAAGAACGAGATGAAGGTGGAGACTTTCCGCGCGAATTACGAGAGGGTGCGGCAGAAGATGACCGAGGTGGAGGAGAAGGACCGCATCCGCAACTTCAAGAACCCGATTACGGGCGAAATCGTTATGAATCGTTACATCATCGGGCCCAGCAACATCATCGGCCAGATCAAGGAGGTCATCAAAAACGCCATTCTCGACGGCGAAATTCCCAACGATTTTGATGCCGCCTACGCCCTGATGGAGAAAACGGCCGCAGAACTGGGGCTGGAATAGCCGTTATTTCTATTGTTGGAAAAAGTAGTCTATTTGTGAAAAAACTTTTTCTGTTTTGAGCTCTCAATTCAGCAGAATTTGAGATTTTGCTGCACGTGGAGGTCTACTCTGCATATATATTTGCCACCTGACATATTTGTCAGCTCTTAGCTTACACTCGAAAAAGAAGTAATAGTGCAAAACAAAAGGAGCCGGCAAGCCGACCCCCATTGGGAAGGTACCCGAATCCTCCTTTTATGAACATTATGTTCAAACTATTATTTATTAGGATAGTGATTATCATAATTAAACGATAATCCTATTCTTGGGGCTGTTAAAGGTTTGCAAGACACAGCCCCTTTCGGGTGTTTATGCAAAGGTAGTAACCAAAAATGATTCTCCCAACTTTTTTGGGCCATAATCTTTTCTGATACAGGGACCAAGTCACAACCACTCGGTGCAGACGACCTTCGCTTGCAATGCTTTCCGGGCAAAAATCTGCCCCTGAAAGCATTCAAGCTACGGTATTTGCACCTTGCTCTGTCGCCAGCGGTCCTGCCAAAGCACCCCTACGTTTTGTTATGGGCTCCACGAAACTTTGGCGGGAGCGCAACCTTTTTCCTTCTTAATGTCCTTGGCGCCTCCACTGCCGCACTGGACGGGTGCGACCGCCGCGGACATTCTGGCGCTTTGGCAGGTGACACGCTTCCGCTACCAACCAGTAACTCGGCTGGCGTATAAACCACTGATACAAAACGGTTTAACATAACCAACCCACACATTTGACATGAACCCCAAAAGTTAGACAAAAAACTTTTGGGGTTTTGTTATGTCAAGAAAGCACAAGAAGCACAGCATTAATGATCGTATCAAATACATCAAGATGATAGAAGCTGGATATAGCATAGGCTATATCTGTCATC
>JAFXNQ010000067.1 GCA_017529425.1 Bacteroidales bacterium
AAAAAGAGGGTGACTAAAAAGAGATTATTGGTCACTCTCTTTTTTATTCCTCTATTGCTGACAATCCGTCAAACCAGAGCACGCCGAATGGCTTCAGAACACGCTATAGGGCACGTCGCCGCGCTTTAGGCGATGATATCGTCATCTGAAGCACGACACCCCTTCTCAGAATGCACTGTGGGGCACATTATCGTGCTTTATTTTGGCGAGTTTCCTAATGTTGTGGGCAATGGCCAGCGTGGCGAACTCGGCTTTGACCAGACGATTGCCTCTATAGTGGAAGCGCCTGAAGCCTCCGTCATATTTGATCTGGCCGAAGACGGCCTCGGGCTCTATGGGCCGCATGCTCCTATGATGCAATCCACGTTCACTTGTGAGAAGTTCCCTCGCCTTGTCTCTATACCGCCGGCTGCGGACATTGATTTCTATCACCCTGTCTCCCTTCCCCTTGAAGCAAAGACCGCGCAGCGGACACCCGCCGCAGTTCCTTGCCCTATATAGCCTTGTCTTCTTGATGTGGCCGAGGTCCGATACCCTCTGCTTTTCCCCGCAGAACTCCATATGCTGTCCCATCGGGCATACGAAGTGGTCCTTGTCGGTGTTGTAGTATAAGTGCTCGGGCAAGAACGGATCCTTGATGTACTTCCTTTTCAACTCACAGTGGAACATGTTGTATTTTACATACCCCGCTATCCCGTTCATATCCAGATACTCATAGTTCTCCTCGTTGCCGTATCCCGAGTCCGCTACCGCCTCTTTGCTTTGCCTTCCGTATCGCTCCCTGAAGCCTTCCATATGGGGAATGAATGTCCCCCAGTCGGTGGATCTCCAAGACATCGAGTAGTGGGTGATGAACTGGTTCTCGGTGGATATCTGTATGTTGTAGCCGGGCTTCGTCTGGCCGTTGTTCATTGCGTCCTCCTTCATACGCATGAACGTGGCGTCCGGGTCCGTCTTGCTGTAGCTGTTGCGCTCACCGGCTATCTCCAACTTCTCCTCGTACTCCTTCATCTTTGCAACGGCCTCCTTCCTGACACCGCTCACCGTCTTGCGCAGGCGCTTGTCGCTGATGCCAGTCTCGTCCATCCTGTCCAATATCCTTTCGGTACGCTCAGCCATCTCGGCGGACGTCATCACCTCCTCCTTCTCCGCCTCAAGTTCGATATCAAGTTCCTTCTCCGCTTCCTTCAGGATGGCCTTAACCTTCTTGTCCAGCTTGCCCTGGTTCGTCTTGGCCGCCCTTTTCCAGACGAACGTGTATTTGTTGGCGTCGGCCTCGATTTTCGTGCCGTCTATGTACTGGACCTCCAGACTCACGAACTTCCCCTCGACCAGCATCTCCACAACTTGTGTGAAAAGGTTGTCTACCACGTCTGCGAGCCTATTTTTACGGAACAGATTGATGGTATTGAAGTCGGGCCGCTGCATCCCGCTAAGCCACATGAAGTTCACGTCGCGCTTGAGCAACTGCTCCATCTTGCGTCCTGAGTATACGTTCTGGAGGTATGCATAGAACACGACCTTGACCAGCATCCGGGGATTGTAACTGCTCGCACCTCCTCCTTCGTAGCTGGCTTCGATTTCACTGATGTCGAGATTGTCTACCACCGCGTTCAGGACACGCACAGGATCATTGTCTGCAATAAAATCACCCAAACACGGCGGAAAAAGCAGATTGTCGTTCTGATTGTAAGATTTAAAGACTACCTTTGCCATTACTGATAAAAACTATTCTTTTATTTCGCAACTACAAGATAGTGATTATTTATCAGAAAAACAATAGCTATTCTTCTGAATTTCAGTTGAATAGCTATTCATTTTCTAGCCTTACCCAGATAAGAACGAACTATAACATAACAAAAGAGGATGACCTCAAGTCCTAAGACTTTTTAGTCACCCTCTTCCTTTTATCGTTATTTAAACAAGATCTACGGCAAGGTGATAATCATCGGGAAACAATCAAAATAGCCATATCCTTTGATATAATAGAATGGATAAAGGCTTAGAGTTTTGTTGTTTATCCAACTGTTGGAGAATGCGGAGCAGTCCTTTTCCAGATGTTCTTTCCTCTCCGGCGGATTGATTCCATATACCGTATATTTCTGCTGGAAATACATCCCGTTTGCAAACTCGTCAAATCGTATCTCACCGCTTGGCTTGATCTCTATCTGGATATATTCAGAAGGGGTTGTGTACCATCCGTTCTTAACGTAATCTTCTGCCACGAGCCCCTCGTCAAATGGATGCATCACCCTGTATATTGCAGCTTCGCGCGCCTTGAGTATCTCTACATCATAGGTATTGTAAAAGAGGAACTCGTCGTAGAAAGTTCCGATGCCTATAGAGTCAAAGGTAAGGCGCCGGTTGACAGTCACCATGGTGGTAGCGTAGCCTCCGGGTGTTACGGGAGAGTCTATGCTTAGCCTGAAGCTGTATTTATCAGTCATGCCAAAGTCGTCAAGGCTTGAATAGCTTACCTGGGCGTAGCCTGTACGGGCATCATCAATAAACACCACGCGGGTAGTGGCCAGCCGGAATCTCCCCTCCGGGTCAACGGCGACAAAACTATCTGAAGCAGGATCGTAGAATTCGCACCTTATCGTGGCCATCTCTTCTGCAGATGCGGTTCTGTAAAGTGGTATGCGCAGGATATTGTCGTCAGAAGGGTCTGTCTCCATATTGAGCACCGGCGCGGCAAAGGAGAAGCCTGCCGTCTGGTCCAGAACAGTTCCGAGAACCTGCTTGTCACAACCAGACAGCATGGGTATGGTCAGTGCCGCAATCAAATAACTTAAAAACTTTCTCATCGCTTAATTTACGTAAGGGTTCTGGTCCTTGGGCTCGATACAGGGGTTCAGGTCTATCTCAGTCTGGGGTATGAGCAATATGGTCTCGATGTAATCAGAAGGGAAGGCCTGGTATTCTGCATAGCGCGACAATATATCTGAATGGTTTGATTCCTGGCCGTTGATTATCCAGGATCTGGTCCAGGATTGACCAAGGCGGTGAATGTCGTAGATACGACCCGCTTCTCCCCACAGTTCGATACGTCGTTGCAGGATTATCTCGTCCATAAGTGTCTCAGGCTCGTCGCAGCTTGAAGGGCGCAGGTGACTGGAGTCAGAAACCAGGGCCAGCCTGTCGGCATAATGGGGGTCGCGCTCACTGCCCAGGGCAGAGATCGCAGCCCGAGCCTCCTGATAGCTGCCTTTGTGGCAGAGAGCCTCGGCCTTGATAAGGCAGGCCTCTTCCATTCGCATAAAGATATAATCCCCGGCAAGGCTGTTCTGGTTTTTCCACTGGAACTTGTGCTGGTTGTAATTGATGTTTGCGCCATAGCCCCAGGCAGATGCGGGAATACCGATGTCGCCGTTCCACCACCCTTTGCGGACATCGCTGTCCGGGATTTGCGAGTAGAGCCAATTGCTGATGCATTTAGGACTCTCGGCAGCATAATAGACATCGGTGCAGGCGTCCATTATGGAGAAGAATGAGCCATAAACCCTTGATTGGGATGATATTATCTCCATTCCCCAAAGGACGTCGCCGCTGGCGGTATCGTTGAAAGGAGTGGAGCCGGTAGCCCACCCGTCAGAAGAATAAGTACCCTTGGTTACGGTGGCCTCACTCTGTGTGAGGATATGGCAGCCGGGCTTTGACAGCGCTATATCGGCAGCTTCTATGGCCGTGTCCCAGTCATTCATCACCAGGGCTACGCGCCCCCTGAGCAGGTTTACAGCGTATTTGTCAAGGTGCGAAACGTGGTCCTGACTCAACCCGGAGGCCTCCAGATGGAGTAACGACTGCTCCAGATCGCTCAAAATAAGGTCATACACCTGCTGGACGGTTCCGCGCCCCTTGGGCTCACTGCCGGAGGTTGTTGCCTTGGTATAGACAGGCACACCGGGGCTGTCCTGATGGCCCATGTAGGTCTGCTGATAAGATTGTATCAGCATAAAATAGCAGAAAGCGCGTATGGCGTATGCCTGGCCCATTATGCAGTTGCGCCGGGCGGGGTCGCCGCTCGCAGTCTCTCCTGCCGCAATAATCGCGTTGGCGTTGTTGATGAGTTCATAGAAATATGCCCAGACAAAGTAGCAGCGCTGGATTTTACTTGCATAGCGCTCGCGCACTCCGTAGGTATAGTCGTTCCAGAACCAACCTGGTCCTTTAGCCGTCTGTACGATATCTTCACCCATAAGGTCGGCGGCAAGGAAAACCGCCATATTGCCGAATGTCTGGTGGGTGTTTGCCGTTAGGAAATCTATGCGGTTGTACATAGATGCATAGATGCCGTCGAGTGCCACCTGCATTCCGTCGGTGTTCTCAAGCATGCTGAGCGAAGAGTCTGTGGTCGGCTCGGTGTCCATCATCTTTGAACAGGAGACCATAAGCAGGAGTGCAGTTGTATAAAGTATAATCTTCTTCATAATAATGTCTCCTTACAAACTTATGTCAACGCCCAGGGTTATGCTGCGCACGGGTACATATGAGAATCCGGTAGAACCGGTGAAACTCTGCTGGGGATTCATGCCGTCCAGATGGGTGAAGGTCCACATATTGTCCAGCGAGATATAGGCCTTGGTGCGGTTCAGTATGGATTTTTTCAAGATAGAGGCAAAATCATACCCCAGGGTTATATTCTTGATGGAAAAGTACGATGCATCTACAAGGAAACGGTCGTTTGCGGCCGTGACAAGGGTGGTGGTAACCTTTGGTACATCGCTTATGTCGCCCGGCTGCTTCCAGCTGCGCAGGACGTTGCGGTGATATACCTGCCCCACGAATGAGGGCTCCATCATTGTCTGATAAACCGAGTCATAAATCTTGCCGCCCAGAGAATACCCTAACAGCATGTCAAAAGAGAACCCTTTCCACTTGAGTGCGGTGGAGAACGAACCGTAAACATCCGGTATGCGGCTCCCAAGGATATATTTGCAGTTTGCGGCAACCTGCTGGTCAGAGGTGATGTATTCGCTGCCGGAAACCATCTCTCCGGCGGAATCCTTCTCGTATGCCCAGTAAAGCTGGTTGCCAGTAAGGGGGTCGACACCTGCGCTGCGGGACATATAGAAAGAGTTGATAGGATAACCTTTCTTATTGATGTAACTGCCGCTCACTATGGGTTCATCTCCACTGGTGAGAGCCAGTATCTTGTTCTTTAAAGTAGAGGCGATAATCCCGACGTTCCATACGAGGTCGTTACGGTGGATTATGTCCCAGCCGAGGGTCAGGTCAATACCGCGGTTTACCATGCTCCCGACGTTGGCATAATAACCCTGGATGCCCTGCGAAGGAGCCTTGGGGTAGAGCAGGAGCAGATCGGTAGTCTTGCGGTTAAATATCTCAACTGTTCCTGTGAGATATTTCAGGGCGGTAAACTCTATGCCGACATTCATGTTGCCGTTCTTCTCCCAGCTTATGTCTGGATTCTCAAGAGAGGAAATCATCGCTCCGGATAGGCTGGAATTGGCATAATTCATATTGTATAGGCCCTGCCAGGCGTAGTAGGTGCCTATGTTGTCATTGCCCTGCACTCCGTAGCTTGCCTTCAACGTGAGGTTATCTATCCAGCTGATATCTCTCATAAATGCCTCTCTGGATATGCGCCAGCTTGCGCCCAGGCTCCAGAATGCGCCCCAGCGGTGGCTCTTTTCAAAACGGGACGAACCGTCAAGGCGGAAACTTGCAGAGAGATAATACCGCTCGTCAAGGTCGTAATTCAGGCGGCTCAGCCAGGAGTCGATGTAGTACTCCTCGGATGTGCTGTAGGCTTGCGAGATGGTGGAACCCATGCCGAGTTCGTCATAACCGCCAAACGGAAATCCGGTGCGCTCGCCGTTGAGGTAATAGAGCTTCATTCCGTAGAACTCGTGCCCGGCCATGGCGTCAACATGATTCCTGTCCCATTTGTAGTCCCAGGAAAGAAGCTGGTTCCAGGTATAACTGTTGGTGCGCTGGTATTCTTTATTCAAACGACCCATACCCTCGGCATTGCCGTTGTAAGGGTTGTAGTTGGTTGTCTGGTTTTCGTGCCTGTTGTCAAGGCCGATGTTGGTGGACAGTGTAAATCCTCTCCAGCTAGCCTTCAGGAAACCTCTTCCGCTGAAGTTGTCGCTGTATGTGCAGTAGTTGTCGTCATATAAGGTGGCAACGCTGTTGCGGTTGTTCTGGGCTCCGGCAGGCCGCGAATCACCATAGTCGAATATCTTGCTGCCTGAGGCATCGACAACGGGATTTCCCGATGCATCAAGCTTATATACTGGGTAGATGGGTGCCATCAGCTGGGCTGAGTACCATACATTCGTGCCGGTAGATGCGCTGCTGCCCAGAAAATGGGAGTTGGTGTGTGAATAACTCATATTCAGTCCGGCGGTGAGCCAGCTGCATATATCGCTCTCAAGATTGAGACGGCCGTTGTATCGCTGGAAGTCGGTTGTCTTTAGCAGTCCGTCCTCTTTGAGGTAGCCAATTGAGGCGAGATAACGTGTAGAGGAGGTTTTCCCGGAAAAAGATACCTGATATTCCTGCCGCATGGGGGCGGGAGCGGTCACGCTTGACATCCAGTCCTCGTCATATTTCAGGGTGGCGCCGGGAACGACCTTGCCTTCTGGGGTGAACAACTCTTCCGCCGGCAGGTCGTAGGGATTGTAGATGGCGTTGGTGCCGAGTATTTCTGCGGCCAGCCTGGAGGGGGTTCTTGCAGCGGCCTCCTGCGGCAGATAGCCCTCCGTATAGGCCAGGTCGTTGTATATTGCATTGTACATCAACTCCATGTACTGGTGTGCGTCAACAGTATTGTATTTTGGTATGGCCCTGGACATTACGCTCAGCTTGGTGCTGAAGTCCACGCGTACCTTCTCCTGGGCCTTGGCGCTCTTGGTGGTGACCATGACCACACCGTTGGCGCCGCGGGCGCCGTAGAGCGCGCCGGCAGAGGCGTCCTTGAGGAGGGTAAGCGACTCTATGTCAGACGGGCTGATAGAGTTCAGGTCGCCGTCAAACGGCATCCCGTCCACAACTATCAGGGGAGAACTCGATGCATTTATGGAACCGTAGCCCCTGATCATTATTCCTGCGCCGCTCCCGGGCTGCCCTGAGCCTGAGGTGGACATTACACCGGCGACCTTGCCGTCGATTGATTTTGTTACCTGGGTTACCGGACGCTCCGACATATCATCGGCAGAGACCACCTCTGCACTTCCAGTGAAAGATGACCTGCGGCTGGTGCCGTAGGCCACCACAAAGGCCTCATCCAACATCTCCTCGTCTATCTGCATCACAATGTCAAGCCGGCTTTCGCTGCCGACAGTAACGCGACTGCTCTTGAGTCCTATGAAACTTACCTCAAGAATATCTCCTTCAGACGCCTTGAGGGAGAAGAACCCGTCGGAATCGGTAATGGAATATGCGCCGCTGCTGGTGTTTACCACGCCGGCACCGGCTACACTTTCTCCCAAATTATCAGACACCCGGCCCTGGATGTTGTTTTGAGCCAAGGCCGGGATGGTCTGAATAATCAAGAAAAATATTAATAGTTGTAATCTTTTACGCATCTTATACTATATCCGTAATCTCTTCTCAAACCTGTCTCACTTGCAGGGTTGCCGTAGGCGAACAACTCAACCATAGCATATTTGTTAGACGGTTCCGGAGTCCAGTAGTCGCATCCTCCGCCTGTACCGCTTTGGCTACCGCTCGCATTATCCCTTCTTCCTGAAAGAGGGAAGAAATACTTGATCCCCTTCTCGGAATCGTTGTAATAGAAGCCGGCGTCTGTGCCACCGTCCTTCTTGTCGTCCCAATACCAGGGGTAAGTGTTGTCGTAAGGGGATGAATCCTGCAGGCTGCCGCCTTTCTTATAGAGTTTGCGGAAAGTCCACGCTGCGGTAGGGGATACACGCCACCCTTCGGGGCAGGGATCGTACTTGGTTTTATACTTTGAGATATAACCCCAGAGATCGTTGTCCTGATCTGCCGCGACGGTGGTGAGCCAGTCGGTGAACTGCGAACTTGTAGAAGAACCGGATTAGGGAATGATGAACGCATCGGGGTTCTGTATGGCAAGGTCGATATTCTGGTCGCCGCTGCTCATGGCACTCCAGTCGTATTGGAGTATCCTGTCGGGGATAACATTGCCTTCGATGTCGTATTTGTTTATCAGGACATCCTCTTCAATGCCTCTTGCACCCACGAAGGGATCCTTGCGGCCCCACTGGTAGAGCAGTCCGAAACAATCATTACTACCGGCTTTTTCGCTTCGGGCGCCAAGGTTGCGGTCCATCATTGTGTAGGTAACGCCAGTGGTCTGGTTGGTAAATACCAGGGGAGCGGCCTCGGGGTTATAATCGGTAACCCAGATGTGCCAGCTCCAGACAATCCTGGTTCCCTGAACTGCTGCGACCACGGCATTGCCCGATGTATTGTTGGTCTGGACCACAATTACGCCATCTTCGCCGCTGCCGGCTACAGATTTAATCAGGCTGCGGGTGTCCTGCCACAGCAGCACAGCATAGTCGAATTCCAGCGGTTCGGAAGAGCCCCCTTTGACACTGGCGTTGATGGCCTTGGTCTGTCCGGGAGCTACCAGATAGCAGTTGGATGCACCAGAAGTCTCCTGGATGCCAACAACTTCGAGTGTCTTGGAAATCTGGCTCGAGCGGGAGAAGTTGTCTGCCACTTTGAGCGAAATGTTTACCAATGAACTGAGCGAAGATGCCGTTACAGTAACGTAACCTTCGTTTTTACTGGTCATCGTAACAGTTGCTGAGTATCCGGATGAGACTGTGGCTACCGGCGCAGAAAGCACCACTGCATCGGGTTCAATACCGGTGACGGTGAAGAACACTTTGAACGAGCCGCCGTCTTTAAGGGCGACAGACTTCATATCGCTGAGCCAGATTGCCTCAAATGGTTCCGAAGCAGATACTTTTACAGGTACGCTACTCTCGGCGCTGCGGGAGTTGGCCTTGTCTTCTGCCGAGAGAGTCACTTTGATACTCCCCTCAGAGATCATTACGCACGGAGCCGTGAACTTGATGTTGCCGGCATAGCTGGCGTCGTTGGTGACCTTGAGTTCGGCGAGTTCATTGTCGGCCGTTGCGCTTAGCGTAAGGCTTTTACCCTCTACGCCGGCAATCGAGAACGGGATGGATATAGTCTCTCCAGCCTCTGCGGAGAATTCGTCCGAGCCAAAATAGATCTGAAGGTCACTCAAAGAGGGCTTGTCGGGATTGTCCGGCTTATCAGGATTATCGGGGTTGTCTGGATTACATCCTGCCGCGATAATTGCAGCTGCAGTGAGCGAAAATAATATTGATTTGAATGTCATCTCTTTTTTACTCTTTGACGCAACGGATATTTAATGCGTAGCCCATAGGCTGGCCGGCGGGAGCGGCGCTGCTAGGGGTGCCCTTGAAGCAGGTGGCGCGGAAGTTTGCGACCTGCATATCAGCAGCCCAGATATATGCTGTCGGGAAGGTGTTTTCCCCGTTGTAGAATGCTTCAAACTTAACTGCGTTGTTGAAGTCACCCGTGGCAGGGAAGAAGGTGCTGCCGCTCTCGTTTGTGAATTGCCAACCGATGAAGTTCTTATTTGCAACCTCGCCGTTATACTTCTTTTCTTGAGTGGTATTTGCTGCCTTGAAAGCATCTACAGCTGCAAAAGAGGGAACTTTGTATCCTTCCGGGCAGGGGTCATAAATGCTCTTGCTGCCGCTTACGCCGCCCCAGAGGTCGGCTTTCTCTTCCCACTTGGCTGCATCCTTGTGGATGAAAAGCCATTCGTAGTTGCCGGTTTTGTTGCTGTTGCTGGCAAAGTATGTCATAGGACGGGTGAGCGAGTACTCGAATATGTCGTCAAGACTGTTCTCGCTGCAAATAACAGATGTCTCTTCTTTGGTATAATCAAGAGCGTTGCCCTCAATGTCATAAACTGTGGATTCGCCACCAGCATAGGGATGTCTGTTGCCCCAGTAGTAATACAGGCAGGATGCAGAGCCCTCTGAATCTGCAGCAGTTGCACCCAGATTGCGGTCAATGAAAGAGAATTTGACACCGTCACCGTTGGTGTATTCATAGAGAGACGCAGCGGGGTTGTCGTTGAGCACCCAAAGGTGATAGGTCCAGGCCAGAGCACCGTCTTTAAAAGCACCCACAAGGGCGTTGCCGCATACACCGTCAGCAAGCCATACAGCAATCTCGTTGTCGCTCTTAATCATTTTGCTGACAAGGTTTTGCTTATCTTGCCAGATAAGATTTACAGAGTCAAAATCTATGATGTCGTCACTGTTGCCCTTGAACGGCTTGAAGCAGACAATCTTGCCAGGCTCGCTGATGATGCAGTTGGCCTTCTGTGCAATGCGGAAGAGATTGGCTTCAGGCTTTGCCGTAATGGTAACGGTGCGGGAAATTTTATCCCTTTCTGCATGAAGCGCATCGGTTACTTCTATCAACAACGTCAATACGGTCTCTTCTTTGATGAATTCGGGTGCAGTTACGTTCATCTTGAAAGTATTACCCTCTATTACAGGAAGGGTGAAAGCGTAATCGGCATTATCCATCTCTGCAGAAACGGATATTTCACCATCCTGAAGATTATCAACCGCCATGCTGATCTCAATCGTCTGGCCGGCTGCTATCTCATAAGTGTCAATTGTAGTCTCCGGGAAAGAGATCTGTCCGATGTCTTTTTTACAAGATGAAAGCGAAAGACCTAGAAGCAGACTTGCTGCTAAAAATCCAAATTGAAACTTTTTCATATGCTTTATGTTAAAAAATTGGTTCTATCCTTGATAAAAAGTATCAACTTATTACCTGAAAAACGGCTCCGGTGCCATTGTAGAGCCTGTTTCGACCGCAATGTTAGTGATAATTAGCCAATCGGGCAAACAGGAGGCGGTTTTTCTTCATTGTTAACAATTGTTATTCTTTTTGTGCTTAAATTTGACTCTGGAAACCTGCATCACAATGAACGTAAGAATCGCAATACTGGCCGTCACGGCGGCGGCCACAATAATGGCGGGATGTGCCCGCAGCAACACAGATAATGCATCTACCCAGTCGCATAGAGCTGTTCGCGGATCTGTCAAGAGTGCTGCGGTAGAGGATGAACATATTTACGAGCACGGGATTCCGGTGGATATGTATTCTGTGGAAGATGGTGAAGTAAAGGAAGGTGATTACTTCTCTGTGATTATGGAGTCGCTAGGGGTTCCACAAAACACTGTGAACGACTTGATTGCAGCCGGCCGTAAGGTGTTCGATGTAAAGAATATCCGTGTCGGCAACCGGTATCATGCCTATTTTGAGCCAGACACCACCGGAGACGACCGGCTGGCTTATCTGGTGTATGACCGCGACAAGCGCAGCGTGGTTGTGTTTTCGCTGCAGGATACCTTGCAAGTATATGTAGATGAGAAAGATATGACCACCACCCTCCGTTACGATGAGGTGACTATCAACAATTCCCTTTGGTACGACACTCAGAAGGAGGGGTGCACCCCGTTACTTGCCATAAAACTCTCCGATATCTTTGCGTGGACCATTGACTTCTTTGCTTTGCAGAAAGGCGACAGTTTCAAAGCGGTGTATGAGACAGAAGAGTGCGAAGACCAGGTGACGGAGGTCGGTAAAGTTTATTACGCATCTTTCATACACGCCGGCAAGGAGTATCAGGCATACTATTTTGATGAAGGCAAGGCGGGCGCCAACAAATACTGGAACGAGAAGGGTGAAGGATCGCGCAAAGCCTTCCTCAAGGCTCCCCTGAAGTACTCCCGTATCAGTTCAGGCTTCTCCTATGCCCGCCGCCATCCCGTGACACGTCGCGTGCAGCCGCATACGGGTGTCGATTACGCTGCCCCCAAAGGAACTCCGGTGGTAAGCATCGGTGACGGAGTGGTGCAGTCTGCCAAGTATGAAGGGGCTGGCGGCAACACTGTCCGCATCCAGCATACCAAAAACTATCGCACTGCTTATCTGCACCTTTCCAAATTCGGTAAGGGAATCCGCCCAGGAGCCCGGGTGTCGCAAGGCCAGGTAATCGGATACGTGGGTGCAACGGGACGCTGCACCGGCCCGCATCTCGATTTCCGCATCTGGGAGAACAACAAGCCCATCAATCCCCTTAAGATGGTAACCCCTCCGGCCGATCCAATCTCTAAAGATAATATGCCCGCTTTTGAAAAGGCCAAGGTCCGCGCCTTTGAAATGCGTGACAGCCTGCAGGTAGTCAAGTACTACCGGCAGGCTGTCCTCGAAAAGCTGGGGGAATAGATTACTCTTTCTCGCCCAGGAGCTTCATGATTTCGATAACGCACTTGGCGATGCGGGTACCGGGGCCAAAGATGGCTGCTGCTCCGCTCTTATAGAGGAAGTCGTAGTCCTGAGGCGGGATAACGCCACCCACGATTACGATGATATCCTCGCGGCCGTACTTCTTGAGTTCCTCTACAACCTGCGGCACCAAGGTCTTGTGACCTGCAGCAAGGGAGGATACGCCAATTACATGTACGTCGTTCTCTACAGCCTCTTTCACAGCCTCTTCAGGAGTCTGGAACAGAGGACCCATATCGACGTCGAATCCGCAGTCGGCATAACCGGTAGCTACCACCTTGGCACCGCGGTCGTGACCGTCCTGGCCAAGCTTGGCAACCATAATACGGGGCTGACGACCCTCCTTCTTTGCGAAGGAAGCCACCATTTCCTTGGCTTTCTCGAATTCTGCGTCCTTCTTGATTTCAGAAGAATAAACACCTGTATTCATACGGATTACGGCTTTATAACGTCCTACAACTTTTTCGCAAGCGTCGCTGATTTCACCCAGGGTTGCGCGCAGCTTGGCAGCCTCTACGGCAAGTTCAAGCAGGTTGCCTTCGCCAGTTTCCACGCTCTTGGTGATTGCGGCAAGGGCAGCCTCCACAGCGGCATTGTCGCGCTTTGCGCGGAGATCTTTGAGGCGTGCCACCTGGCTCTCGCGAACCTTGGTGTTGTCCACGTCAAGAATCTCGATGGGATCCTCGTGGTCAAGCACGAACTCGTTGATACCGATGATCTTCTCAATGCCGGAGTCGATGCGGGCCTGCTTGCGTGCAGCGGCCTCCTCGATGCGGAGTTTGGGGATGCCGGTCTCGATGGCTTTTGCCATACCGCCGAGCTCTTCCACCTCCTGGATATGCTTCCAGGCGGAGTGTGCGATCTCGTTGGTGAGCGATTCTACATAGTAAGAACCGGCCCAAGGGTCAACGCTCTTGCATACGGAGGTCTCTTCCTGAATGTAAATCTGAGTGTTACGGGCGATACGCGCACTGAAGTCGGTAGGCAGCGCAATTGCCTCGTCAAGGGCGTTGGTGTGCAGGGACTGGGTATGACCAAGGGCAGCGCCCATCGCCTCGATGCAGGTACGTGCCACGTTGTTGAACGGATCCTGTGCGGTGAGCGACCAGCCTGAAGTCTGGCTATGGGTACGCAGTGCAAGGCTCTTGGGGTTCTTGGGGTCGAACTGCTTCACAATCTTAGCCCAAAGCATACGGGCTGCACGCATCTTTGCGATCTCCATAAAGTGGTTCATACCGATTGCCCAGAAGAACGACAGACGCGGCGCGAACGCATCTACCTCGATGCCAGCCTTGATACCGGTGCGGAGATACTCCAGGCCGTCGGCCAGGGTGTAGGCGATCTCTATGTCGTTGGTTGCGCCCGCCTCCTGCATATGATAACCGGAGATGGATATCGAGTTGAACTTGGGCATAAACTTGGAGGTGTATGCGAAGATGTCGCCGATGATGCGCATAGAGAATGCCGGCGGGTAGATGTAGGTGTTACGCACCATAAACTCCTTGAGGATGTCGTTCTGGATGGTACCGGCCATCTCTTCAAGTTTGACGCCCTGCTCCAGGCCGGCTACGATGTAGAAGGCCATAACGGGGAGAACGGCGCCGTTCATTGTCATTGATACGGACATCTTGCCCAGGGGAATCTGGTCAAAGAGCACCTTCATATCCTCTACTGAGCAGATGGAAACACCTGCCTTACCGACGTCACCCACAACGCGCGGGTGGTCAGCGTCGTATCCGCGGTGGGTCGCAAGGTCAAACGCCACCGACAGACCTTTCTGGCCGGAGGCCAGGTTGCGGCGGTAGAATGCGTTTGACTCCTCTGCGGTGGAGAAGCCGGCGTACTGGCGGATGGTCCAGGGACGCATCACGTACATTGTGGAATAGGGTCCGCGAAGGTTGGGGGCGATACCTGCAGCATAGTTCAGGTGCTCCATATCTTCGAGATCCTTTGCTGTATAGAGTCCTTTGACGTCTATCTTTTCCGGGGTGTGCCAGAGTTCTTCCCGGCCCTTGTTGCAGCCGCATTCGGCAGCCTTTGCACCCTTGAATTCTATATCTTTGAAATTCGGTCTCATAGTGATAATCTTTTAGAGTTCCTCGATACCCATCATTTTCTGATATTCCTTGAGGGTTTCAAGGACGTTGCACCTGATGTTGATGTAGTTCATAATGCCCTTTGCCTCGAGTTCCGGACGGCATTCAGGGTCGCCGGCCACTACCACGACGGCTTTGTCGCCGATTGCCTGGGCAATCTGCGGCACGGCCTCGGCATATTCGTCGTCTGCAGAGCAGGCCACCACAATGTCGGCCTTAGCCTCCAGCGCGGCCTTTACGCCCTCTTCGATGGTGCTGAAGCGGTTGTTGTCCACCACCTTGAATCCGGCAACTGCAAAGAAGTTGCAGCTGAACTGGGCGCGTGCACGGCACATCGCCAGGTTGCCGAAGGTGAGCATAAACGCCATAGGCTGCCTGCCGCTGCGGTCGGTGGCAAGACGCAGTGCCTCGAATGCCTGGCTGCCGCGGTAAACTTCCAGCGGCTCGGCCTCTTTTTCGCAGCTGCAAGAGGTCTTGCAAGCGCCGCGCTTCACCATTTCAGGAGTGATCTCTTCACCAGCTTTCTCCAGGAAGTTGGGGTACTGGTTGCTTCCCAGGATTGTTTCGCGACGGCGTGCGATGTTGAGGTCGCGCTTTGCTGCCACATCCTTGATGGCGGCCTGGATGCTGCCGGCCTTGAAGGCTGCAGTGTAGCCGCCCTGCTCCTCTACACCCTTGAAGATGTTCCAGGCGGAGTTCATAATGGAAGCGGTGAGATTCTCGATATAGTAGCTGCCGCCTGCAGGGTCGACAACCTTGTCAAAGTGAGCCTCCTCCTTGAGGATTGACTGTACGTTGCGAGCCATACGGTTGGAGAATTCGCCCGGCTTGCGGTATGCGTGGTCAAAGGGGAGTACCTCTATGGAATGCACGCCCGCGATGGCCGCCGACATAGCCTCGGTAGTGTCACGGAGCATATTTACGTAAGAGTCATAGACAGTCTGGTTCCAGCTGCTGGTCACCGCGTGGCTCTGTATCTTTTGTGCGCAGGGGCACTCGACGCCGTATGCCTTTGCAATGTTTGCCCACAGTACGCGGGCTGCGCGGAACTTGGCGATCTCAAAGAAATAGTTGCCGCTGATGGCGAAGGTGAACTTTATGCGCTTTGCAACCTCTTCTGCAGCGAGGCCGCGCTCTGTGAGGGCTGCCATATATTCGCTGGCGACCGCCATACCGTAGCCCAGCTCCTGGCTGATGCTGCTGCCGGCGTTGTTGAAGTCATAGGCCTGGACATTGATTACGCGGATGCGGGGATACTCTGCCACAGCCTTTACGCACTCTGCGAGCTTGTCAAAGGAATCTTCGCAGACATGACCCTTTACGGTGAGGGCGTGCAGCGGGCTGAAGTCGAACGATGCGCGGATGTCTTCTTTTGCGACGCCCTGCTCAGAGGCCACCTTCAGGAAGCTGGCAATCAGCGGGAAGGTCTTGCCTGCGCAGCAACCGGTAAAGTTGATTTCAACTGCGGCGATGGAGATACCTTTAAGCAGGGTCTCCATCTCGGCATCGGTGAGTCCTTTCTTGCCGTCAACCTTGAATCCGAGTGAGTTGACACCCTTCATCAGGCCGTCCAGGGCAAGGGCGTTGGCCTTTTCGGGACCCTCGCACAGGCAGTAATCCTGACGGATCAGCCATTCATTGTTGTTCTTGACGCCGCGGACAAACGGAAACTGGCCCGGTTCGCTGTCCAGGAACTTGATTTCAGAAAGATTCTCCGCACGGTAGTACGGACGAACCGAAAAGCCCTCCTGGGTCTTCCAGACAAGCTTCTTGTCGTAGTCGGCCCCCTTGAGGTCTTTGATTATCACCTCTTCCCACTGCTCGGTGGTCACCGGGGGGAATTCGGCAAACAGTTTTTCGGACATGATAATGGTTTGTTTTTGTTAGTTTGTTTTGAATTTGTATGTAATTTTTGACAGATCTTCATTGGCTTTTGCCACCTTGCTTTTAAGCGATTCCTTGAACGCGACCATCTTTGCCATATATTTCTCATCGCCTGCGGCCAGAATCTGCATTGCAAAAATGGCGGCGTTCTTTGCCCCGTCCAGCGCCATGGTTGCAACAGGGATACCGCCGGGCATCTGCAGTATGGAGAGTACAGAATCCCAGCCGTCCATAGAGTTGGAAGATTTCACGGGGATGCCTATTACCGGCAGGGGAGTGGAGGCTGCAATCACCCCGGGGAGATGTGCGGCACCGCCGGCGGCTGCAATTATCACCTTCACACCGCGAACGTGGGCGTTGCGGGCAAACTGCGCTACCTGTTCAGGAGTGCGATGCGCGCTGAGGGCATTGATCTCAAAGGGGATTTCCATCTCGTCAAGGAAGTCAGCAGCTGGCTTCACTACGGGCATATCAGAAACACTGCCCATAATTATGCTTATAACCGGAGTCATCGATTATTTGTTTTTAAGAATACAAAATTAGTCTTAAATTCGCACATTCACAAACCCAAATTGACCTCTTTCAGGATGGAATCGATCAGAATCAACGGAAAGGACTTTGTGCCCTATATATCAAACGATAAGATAATCGCAGCTGTGGACAAGGTGGCTGCGGAGCTGAACAACGATTTCTTTGGCAGCGGCGTCACTCCGGTGATTCTTTGCGTGCTCAACGGCTCCATCATTTTCTGCGGGCACCTGATGCCCAGGCTCAAGTTTTCCTGCGAGCTGGCGTCCATCCGCCTCAAGTCTTACGAGGGGACTAAGTCCACGGGCGATGTCAAGGAGGTGATAGGTCTCGACATCGACCTCTCGGGCCGTACGGTAATTATCGTGGAGGACATTGTTGATACCGGCGCCACCATCGAGTCGCTCGTAAGCCAGCTGAAAGAAAAGGGGGCAGTTGACGTCCGCGTCTGCACCTTCTCCCTCAAGACTGACGTCTATAAGCGCAATATCAAGATAGACTATATGGGGATGGAGATTGCCAACAAATTCATCGTGGGCTGGGGCCTGGATTATGATCAGATGGGCCGCCAGCTTGCCGATATCTACATTTTGAAAGATCAATTGGAATAGCTATGAAATATTATGTACTTTTTGGCCCTCCCGGAGCGGGCAAGGGCACTTTTGCAAAGATGTTGGTGGAGCAGAAGGGGTATTACCATATATCGACCGGTGATTTGCTCAGGAAGGAAATCGCCGCCGGCACTCCCCTGGGACTGGAGGCAAAAAGCCTGATAGAGAAGGGTAACCTGGTTCCCGACGAGGTGGTGTGCGGAATGATACGCTCGGAATTTGCGGCCAATGCAGATGTTCGCGGTTTCCTGCTTGACGGTTTTCCCCGCACAGTCGCCCAAGCCGAGGCTCTGGACAAGATCCTGGCAGATATGGGCGCAGAACTCACCCGGGTTGTATCCATCTATATCACAGACGATGAAGTCCGGCGCCGCATCAAAGGACGCGCGCTGGTGGAGAACCGGGCTGACGATGCAGATGACGAAACCATCACCAACCGCATCCGCAACTATCACGAAAAGACCGAGCCAGTCATCAACTACTACAAGGCTCAGGACAAGTATTTCGAAGTAATTGCAGACGGTACCATCCCTGAGAATTACGCCAGGGTAGAGAAACTGGTTGATTAACGTATCGGGCAGATGCCTTCGTTTGAAGGTTTTGCTCGCTGTCACTCCATCCGCCTGTCTTCCGCTTCAAAAACGCCTATGCTCGCGGACTCGTTTCGAGCCTTGCGGCTCTCCGCTCAGACATCACTCGCATGGCCGGCGTTTTTGTGCACTCAGGCTGCGACTGATTCGTCGCTTCCGCCAAGTAAATTTGGCAAAAGCGCCTCATACTGTCGCACCGGCGTTTTCCGCTAGCGCCGCTCGCGACTCCCTTCAAACTGCAGGCACTATCTGCCCTTAAGCAATTACTATAGCGAAAGGTATCCTTTCTCAAAGGCACCGGGATAGAGGAATCTGGATTCGCGGTCAGGGAACTTGACGATGAGGTATTTGTCGTCCAGAGCCATGACTTCGCCGGGGCCGAGGCTCTTGTGGATGACGGTGTTTCCGACCTGCAGGCGCTCCCAGGGCTTCAGTTCCAGTTCGGATAAAGGCTGACCTGTGGCTGTTAAGACATCTGCCGTAACATCGGGGACTTCTTCTGCCGATTCCTCTTTGTGTCTGGTCGCTGCGTTCATTTCAATTGTGGCGGTGTCTATAGCGGTATCCCAGAGACCGATGACGGTGTCTGTGTGCTTGTCGATGCCGGTGTACTCCAGAGAGGAATCTTCGTAGCGCTTGAACTTGTATACAGCGTCATTCATCAGCTCGCTATTGAATACGCCAAGACTTACCAGCAAGCTGAAATCTTTCAGTGTGAGACCTGTGACCTTGCGGAATAGTTCTGGCTCCAGTTGCTCAATGACGTCTTTCAAGCAGTACTCGCGGAAGTCCGTGAGATACATGAAAACTGGAATACGGGTAGCGAACTTGATGAGCTTATCTCGTATTTCATTCCGTTTGTTTTTGAATTCCTTCTCTTCCGCAGATAGTTGCTTCTTCTCTTTTTCAGATAGCTTTTCGCCTTTTTCTTTCTTGATATTCTTTACGTGCTCGGACTTATTGATGATGGTCTCAATGTCGGAATTGAGGTTGCGGAATCCCTCAATGTTCATCAAGGCCTTCATGGCCTCGGGATTATTCATCAGGCGCTGGAGCGTGGCATTATCCACATTGACCAGCACAGCGCTCTCCCAGCGACGGGCCAGCAGCGTTGCCGTGGTTCCACTCATCGCCATATCGAGCACGCCGGCGGCGTCAATCTCCTTCATCGAAGAGCCGTCGAAGGCCAGGATGGGCAGGAACTTAATAAACTGCTCCACCTTTTTCTCAGGGTTGCTCTCGTGGACATTGAGTTGGCAACTGTATTCTTCTACCTGACGAAGCGCTCGGTTGGGGGCGAAATCAAACACGTAGCAGAATGGTTTGAGGATCAGC
>JAFXNQ010000068.1 GCA_017529425.1 Bacteroidales bacterium
AATTACGGGAATAAGCAGAGACGGGAGCATATTCAAGGTCTTTTTATCTGTAATTTTAAGAAGAGAGAGACCGGAAGAGACAATCAGCAGCCCCCCGACGATGAGCAGTTCGCTCATAAGTGCATCGCTTATTGCAGTGCTTGAGACCTTGGCAGTCAGCCAGAATAGACCTTGCCAGCAGAATAACACCGGCGCAGCCAGAATCATACCAATGCCGTATGTAGAGGCAAATATGAAGGATGATACCAGATCCAGTGTGGCGTTTGTAAAGAGTAGGGTATGGTCACCCTTAAGGGCACTTACTACAGGGCCCAGCATGGAAAGAGGGCCTATGCAGTAAAGCAGACAGGCAGTGGCCAGGCCGTCGCCCAGGCGTGAAGAAGGGCGGATGCGCGAAGTGCTCTCGGATACTCCGTCGGAAGAAGCCTGAACATCTTTGCCGTTACGATGCTGGATCTTTTTCACAAGACGGTGGAACCTGCCATCAATATCCAGCCAGGTTCCTATCACGGACCCAAGCGCTATTGCCAGCACAAACAGAACCGGGAATTCGCTTTTGGGGAGATTGGAGATAGTAGCGTTAAGGCCTATTGCAAGACACGCCAGGCCAAGGGAACTGTATACCGCCTCCTTGTATTTATCCTTGACCCCGCGATGAAGCAGGGAGCCAAGGATTGCCCCGACAATGATAGTGCCGGTATTGACCAGAGTACCAATCATATCTGTACTATAAAAACGGGTGAGCCCGGTGAGGACCCACCCATCAATGGTTTACAATCTGTTAAAGGCTGTCGCCAAAATCTGCGCGGTACTTCTCCACGAGCTTCTGCTGCCAGTCGCCGATAGGCTCCAGACGACCAAAGAAGAAGCGGAGCACAGCGGGCTCTTCTACAAAGTGGAGACCGCCAATAAGCTTGCGGTTGTCCCATACCCACTTAACGCGGTCGGCAACATATTCTATCTGGGAGAGGGTGAATACACGGCGGGGAACAGCCAAACGGAGCAATTCGAGGGCTGCATAGCGCTCGCTTCCGTCACGCTCACGCTGCTCACTGATGGTACCGCGTTCCATACCGCGGATACCGCCTGCAATGTACATTGCAGCGCCCAGGGCACCTGCAGGATACTGACCGTGAGGCATATCGGGGAAGAATTCGCTTGCATTCAAGTGAACACCCAAACCGCCGGCAGGCCTTACCACGGGCACTCCATATTCGTGCAACTCTTTAACCATATGTTCGATGAACATAGGTCCCTGGCTGATATACTCTTCGTCCAGAGTCTCGTAGAGACCGACTGCAATTGCCTCCATTGAACGTACCTCCATACCTCCGTAGGTGAGGAAGCCTTCGTACAAGGGGACATACTCCTTCATGCGGAGCATGAGTTTCTCGTTATTTGAACAGATGCAACCGCCGCGTGCAAAGCCGAGCTTGCGGGCAGAGAAATAGACAATATCCATATCGGCGCAGAGCTCAAACATAATCTCCTTGATGGATTTATCCTTGTAACCCTCTTCGCGGGTCTTGATAAAGTGGAGGTTATCCTGCAGCAGGGAGGCGTCCATGACACTTATGATACCCTCTTCGCGGCATATCTTGGCAACCTCATGCATGTTGTGCGCAGATATCGGCTGACCTCCAATCAGGTTGGTACCTGTCTCGATGCGGAGCCACTGTATCTGATCGCGATGGTCCTTGATAAACTTCTTGAGACGGGGTATATCAAAGTCGCCCTTGAAGGGGTCCAGGTTGTTTGCATCCAGACCTTTGGCAGCCACCAGCTCCACAACATCGGCACCGCAGCGGGTGATGTGGGCTTTTGTGGTGGTAAAGTGGAAGTTCATGGGAACCAGGTCGCCGGGGCGGCAGAATGCCTCTGCAAGGATATTCTCGCAGGCACGGCCCTGGTGGGCAGGGAGCATGTCGTTGAGGCCCATGGTCTCTTTAATGGCCCTTTTTAGGCGGTAGTATGTCTCACTGCCGGCATAAGCATCGTCAGCCTGGAACATAGCCGCCTGCTGGTTGTCGCTCATCGCATTCACACCGGAGTCGGTGAGCATATCCATATAAATGTCTTTGTTGTGAAGCAGGAAGGTGTTGTTTCCGGCTTCCTCCATCTTTTTCTGGCGTTCCTCAACGGGGAGGAGGTAAAGTTTCTGGATAATGCGCACTTTGTGCATCTCAAGGGGCACCTGGTGCTCCTCACGGTAGAATTTGACGTTAGACATTTTTTATAGGAATTATTTACAATTGCGTTTGAATCGCTAATGTAGCTAAAAATTATTTAAAAGCGCTTTCAATTTTTCAATACTTTCTGCAGGCGTTGCCCAGCTGGTCACAAGGCGGATGGTAGATGAAGCATTTCCGCGAGGCCCCCAATACTCGAATGTAACATCCTTTGCAAGATTGTCTATCAAGTTATTGGGCAATTCGAAAAACTGCTGGTTTGTAGGGGAATCTATCGCAGGTTTATATCCGCATGATTCAAAGGCTTCCCTGAGTTCCATCGCCCGGTCTACACCATTGCGGCCACATTTCAGATAGAGATCGTCGGTGAACATGGTTTCAAACTGTAAGCCCAGCAGTCTCCCTTTGGCCAACATGGCGCCGCTGCGCTTGATATAACTGAAAAAGTTAGGAACCAGACTCTTGCTTTTAAGCACGACCGCTTCGCCAAACATGGTCCCGACCTTGGTGCCGCCTATATAGAACGCATCGCAACAGCGGAACAGGTCTTTAAACGTCACATCGTTGCCTTTAGCCACCAGGCCGTATCCGAGACGGGCGCCATCGACAAACAACTTCAGGGAATAGCGCTTGCAAACGCCGGAGATCGCTTCCAGTTCTGCCTTTGAATAAATGGTACCGTATTCGGTGGGGAAGGAGATGTATACCATAGCTGGGATGGACATGTGCGCCCACGTATCGTCTTTGAAAAAATTCTCGAGGTATTGTTCAATCCGAGCCGCCGACAACTTACCTTCAATTGCGGGGAGAGGTATAACCTTGTGACCGGTTGCTTCAATAGCCCCCGCCTCGTGCACATTGATATGGGCGGTATCTGCTGCAATTACGGCGTCGGAGCCGTGCAGCAAGGCGCCAATAACAGTGGCATTGCTCTGGGTACCTCCAATAAGAAAATGAACATCTGCGAAATGGCTTCCCACCGCATCTTGTATCAGAGCCACGGCGCGGCGGGTATAGGGATCCATCCCGTAGCCGACGGTCTGCTCCAGATTAGTCTGCATCATGCGCTCCATAATAAGGGGATGGGCGCCTTCCATATAGTCTGAGTCAAAGTGAAGCATGTGTTGTACAGTTAAAAATACGAGACACTAATTTAATATTTTTTTAATTTTGTGGAAATTATAGCGCTATGAAAAGAATCATCATTTTGTTTATGGCTTTAGCCGTAGTTGCCGCTTGCGGCCCTGAAGAACACAAGATCGCCATCGTGGCACATCAGGGATATTGGGATTGCGACGAGGCTTTTCACCTCGGCAACACTGTAGCCGCGCTGGGGCAGTCTCAAGCCAACGATTTCTGGGGGAGCGAATTTGACGTGCATCTAACTGCCGATGACCAGATGCTGGTGTTCCACAATGAGGATATCTTTGGAGTACACATCCACCAGAGTCCGCTGGACAGCCTCACGGCTATAACATACCCCAACGGGATGCATCCCGCTTCGCTGGACAAATACCTCACCCAGGCAGAAACCTGCGCTACAACCAAACTGGTGTTCGAACTCAAGCCTCACGAAGATCCTGAACGGGAACTCGTTTTTGTAGATAAGGCTATAGAAGCTCTCAAAGCACACAACCTCTATTCTCCTGAAAGGGTTATGTTTATTTCGTTCAGCCTTAACATGTGCAAGCGCATTGCGGAGCTCTGTCCCGAATTCGATAACCAGTATCTGGGCTTTGACATAGATCCTGACGAAATTTTTGAGATGGGCATCAATGGCATCGATTACCATTTCAGCGCATTCTACCAGCACCCTGAATGGATCGAGCACGCCCGCAACCACGGCATGAGCCTCAATATATGGACCGTGGACCAAAGAGAGGATCTGGAGAAAGTCATCGCTATGGAACCTGACGCTATCACCACCAACAACCCGATGCTGTTGCGCGAGATGCTTGGCGATCGCGAACTCAAACAGAAGAAACATAAGAAATAGGAATAAACAGATACACTATGAAAAAGTCACTCATTTTAACTTTTACCGTTGCGGTCTTGATGATGACCGGTTGCAACAAAGAGCATAAGATTGCCATCACCGCCCACCGCGGTTTCTGGAATTGCGAAGAGGCCGGCTATATGGAGAACACCATCGCTTCACTTGCCGCAGCACAGGCCAATGGTTTCTGGGGCAGCGAGTGCGACGTACACATAACCGGCGATGACCAGTTGCTTGTAAACCACAATGACGACCTTGGTGGCTTCAATATCCACGACACCCCGATTGACACTTTTCTGGTTATGGTGCACAAGAATGGCGAGCACCCGGCCACTGCAGAACAATATATAGAGCAGGCAGCCAAAGGCAACACCATGCTGGTGTATGAAATCAAGCCCAACCCTTCAAAAGAGAAGGAGGATTTGCTTGTGGACAAGACAATAGAGGCACTCAAGAAATACGATATGTACGATCCTGCAAAGGTGATGTTCATCTCGTTCAGCATGAATATCTGCAAGAGGGTTGCAGAGAAATGCCCCGGGTTTACCAATCAGTTCCTTCAGGGCATCGATGACGGTGAACTCGGCCCCGACGAAGTTTTTGCAGAGGGCATCAACGGTATCGATTACGACTTTTATTCGTTCTGCAAACATCCTGAATGGGTAGCACGTGCCCACGAACTGGGAATGAGCGTAAACGTCTGGACCGTGAACGATGCAGAAGACATCCAGAAGATGATTGACCTTGGGGTTGACTGCATCACCACCAACGACCCGCTGCTGGCACGCGAACTTCTTGGAGAGAAAGAGCTGAAATAATCAGTTAGAAAAAGTGCTGGGCGAGGAAGCTCAGCAATGTGAGAGTAATCCCCACGAGCGACTCGTAGGGGATTATTTTTATGCGCTCCGCCACGCTCATTCCAACACATCCTCCGGTGGCATTGAAGAACGACCCGTGCGGGAGATGATCCAGCACGGTTGCTCCGGCATTCACCATAGCCGCTCCGGCTACAGGATTCACTCCGGCAGCCAGTATCGCATCAGAGAAAGAAGATGAGGCAATAGTGGCACCGGCGGTGGTGGAAGCAGTTGCTGCGCACATCAATATACCTGCGATAGGCGCCAGCAGTTCCCCTCCGCCGCTCCAGCCGCCTAGGGCATTCACAATAAAGGTGGTTATGGCAGATGCTTTGATAATGCCGGCTATGGCTCCGGTGCCGACAAGCAGTACCGCCACGCCCGACATCTTTTCCAGCCCGTATTTTAAGCTGGGGAGGGTAAGTTTCCACCGACGGGTGGTGACCAGGCCTAAGAGTCCGCCGGCGGGAAGGGCCACCATGGGGTCAATCGCAATCCCGAAAAGAGGCCTCAGCGCAAGCAGCACAACTGCCAGCAAAGGGCCGGCGATACTTCCCAGGAAAGAGGGCAGGGGGGCGCCGGGTGAAGAGTGTGAATCGTCTGGAGCATTATCGGCAACCACCGCCTGCAGCACGATTTTTCCTTTCGGAACAAGGGGAATCACCAGCCATACTGTAATTATCAGCCCAATCAATGCGGGCAACAGGTTGGCCAGCATTACGCTCTGCAGAGGGGCGCCAAAGTTTTCTGCGGCAATTATTGTATTGGGATTGGGGGAGATTATATTGCCGCACTTGCCACCACCAATCATGGCTATCATAAGGCGGGGCAGGGGAGCGCCGACCCTACGGCCAATCATGAGCGCGATGGGGGCGATTGTAATAACCGCCACATCGATAAATACACCGGTGGCACATAACAGCATAGAGGCCAGTGTCAGTGCCAGATAGACTCGCTGAACACCAAGGCGGCGGACAATCGAAGCTGATATCGATTCCGCAGCGCCGGTAACCACCAGCATGCCGGAGAGGACTCCGGCGGCAAGTATACGCACGATGGCAGGTACAATATCCTTGACACCGGATATCATTTCGTTGACAGTGCGGACCATGCCCCAACCTGCAAGCAGGCCGCCGGCAAGCGCGCCCAAAAACAGCGCAAATACCGGCGGTATCTTGCGGATTATCAGGATAATGGCCAGAGCCAGTCCAATTATGGCTGCTATTGCACTGTTCACTTGTTATTTCTTCAAGAAGCTCCCTAAAATACTGCTTGCAGCGCCAAGGATACTGCTGGCCTTGCCACCTTTAAGTGTAATCAGGATGTCATTCAGGTCGACATCGCCGTCACCATCCTGGTCTTTGATAATATTGGAGAGACCGCCCATTATCTGCGGAATCAAGCCGGAAAGGGAGGTGTTAAGCACGGAACCAAGATTGAGCTTGCTGAGGATATTACCGGCGAACAATTTGCCGGCAAGCGCTGTAATAGGACTCGAGGCGGCACTTGACTTACCTGTAAACAGGCTTTTGATCTGATCAATGCCGCCAGCCGATGCAGCTGTCTGGGTGAGGCTTCCAAGGATTGACTCTGAAAGTCCGTTGAGCACAGTGTTTTGTACATTTGCGGGGATTTGGATATTGCCCGTTGCAGCCTTTACCTGCTGCATAATGAGATCACTTATGTTTGCCATAATACAACAAAAATAACTATTTGGTTAATGGATTTTTAACTGGTTCCATATGGATATTTACGATGGAATCCTTGCCAAATTTCTCACGGATGCAGTTCTCTATCTCCGTTGCGCGGTGATGGGCATCCTCAAGAGAGATTTCCCCATCCATCCTCACGTGAAGGTCAACAGCAACCCGGTTGTTAATCTTACGGGTGCGTAGATTATGTGGCTCCGAGACATCTGGGAAAGAGGAGATAATCTCCAGTATTTCGTTTTCGGATTCATCGCTCAAAGAGTGCTCCGTGAGTTCGTCCACACTCTCCTTGAGCAGTTCCCAGGCAACCTTGAACAGCATTGCGCCCACCACAATGGATGCTAGCGGGTCAAGGACAGTCCATCTGTCGCCAAAAGCAATTGCACCTCCAATACCTATGGCCGCACCTATAGAAGACAGGGCGTCGCTTCTGTGATGCCAGGCATTGGCAATAACGGCTGCAGAGTCCAGATTCTTGCCCTGCGATATTGTATACCTGTAAATCAGCTCTTTAACTACTATGGAAATAATTGCAGCCCATAGTGCCAGCTTGCCCGGGGCGGCAATATTCTCCCCGGAAAGCCAGTGGGAGAACTTTACTGCACCAGATACAATAATGCCGATTGCCACTGCGACCAAACCAAGACCAATCAGCAGGGTAGCCAAAGTCTCGTACTTACCGTGGCCATAGTCGTGAGAAGCGTCCTGCGGCTTGGAACTGATTTTTACAAAAACCAAGACAATAATGTCTGTGATAAAATCCGACAGTGAATGGAAAGCATCTGCTATCATAGCGGCGCTATGTCCCATTATCCCGGCGATAAACTTGAACACCATCAGGACAAGATTTGCCGCGCTCCCTGCCAGAGTTACACGAAATATCTTCTTTTCACGACTGCCGCTCTCCATTTTGACTTCGCCTATTTTTAGGCTAAAGTAACATTTTTTTGGTTAATTTAGCCGAGAAATTAGTAAGAGATCAGCATCAAACATTATTGACAGATGAACTTTAAAACAATTATGATTTCTGCGGCAATTTTAGTTGCTGCGACTTTTACGGCTATGGCTCAGCCGGCCCATTGCAAGAAGAATTGTGAAGTAAGGATAGCCAAAGAACTCAGTTACCGCCCTGACGGAAAGTTCAAGATAGTTCAGTTCGCAGACACACATTACATAAAAGGTGATTCCCGTTCTGAGCGCTCCATGAAAAACGTAATCGAGATGCTGGATGCAGAAAAGCCTGATTTCGTAATTTTTACCGGTGATGTCATTTTTGGCAACCCGGCCGAAGCCTCTGCCCATGAGATACTCCAGCCGCTGGTAGAGCGGGGGATACCTTTCGCAGTGACTTTAGGTAACCACGACAGTGATTTTGAATTGTCCCGTACAGATATATACAAAGTATTCCGCTCCATACCCGGCAATGTAAATACTCCGGATGACCTTGGCCTTCATGGCTGCTCCAACGACATCCTGACCCTTGCCGGCCCCGGCGGTGTGGACAGGGTATTCTACCTGTTTGACAGCGGCAACCGCGATAACGTCGCCGGGTTTAGCAGTTGGGGTTATGTCCATTCCGACCAGATTGAATGGTACAGGAGAGCCAGCCGATATTTCACTGGGAAAAACGGCGGCAAACCAGTTCCGTCCATAGCCTTCCAGCACATCCCGGTGCCTGAATACAACCAGGCAATGAGGGATAAGGGGGACAAGGCCCGCTTCATGAGAGGCAATCTTGGTGAAGAGCCCTGCTCACCCATCTTCAATTCAGGCCAGTACGTTGCAATGCGGGAGATGGGCGACATGCAGGCTATAGTCACCGGCCACGACCACAACAACGACTTCGTACTTATGTGGCAGCACTTCTTCTTTATCTACGGCCGTTTCAGCGGATGCGACACGGTTTATAACGATCTATATCCCAGTGGAGCCAGAGTGTTTGAGTTTACGGCTGGGGAGAAAGGGTTCCGTACCTGGGTAAGAATCTCCGGAGGCATAGTGGAGAATGACCTGTATCTTTTCCCTGAGATGGAGAGCCTCTCAGACAAGAGATAACTTTTTTTATTGATGAAAGATTATTAAAAAGCCCTTTTAGATGTCCGAGAAATGGGAGATATATGCCGACTGGAATCCGTGGCACGGCTGCACCAAGATAAGTTCCGGATGCAAGTATTGTTATGTATACCGTCAGGACGAGATGTACGGCAGCGAAATTGCGAGCAGCCTTTGCAGAAAGACAGCCAATTTCAATCTCCCGGTTAAGCGCAAGAGAGACAAATCCTGGAAAATTGAGAGCGGGCGGCTCGTCTTTACCTGCTTCACATCAGACTTCCTTCTCAAAGATGCCGACGAGTGGCGGCCCGAGTGCTGGCAGATGATGCGCCGGCGAAGCGACCTTCTGTTCTATTTCTTCACCAAACGCATCGACCGTTTTATGGAGTGCGTGCCGGAAGACTGGGGTGACGGTTATGAAAATGTAATAGTAGGCTGCACTGTAGAAAACCAGGCAATGGCTGACTATCGCTTGCCAATCTTCTTGTCGCTTCCAATCAAGCATAAGAGCATAATTGCCTCGCCACTGATATCTCCAATTAATCTTATTCCATACCTGAACGGAACCATCGAAGAGGTGTCGGCAGGAGGGGAGTCCGGCGTAAACGCCAGACCCTGTGATTACGACTGGGTTCTATCCATCAGGGAACAATGCATTGCAAAGGATGTCGCATTCCGATTTCACCAGACAGGCGCCAGATTCATAAAAGACGGCAAATTGTTTTATGTCAGGAGATGTTACCAGCTAAGCCAGGCACACAAGGCAAACATTGACTACAAGATAGGGAAGTACCTTGTCCCAGAGACGGTGAAGTACCAATGGAAAGCGAGTGACTATCCGGACGGTCATGGCTGATTATCTTTCCAACCAAAGGTGGTTAGTTAAATCTGTCTGACTCTATATCCGGAAACATAAATACATTTTTTCTGGACGAATCTATCGACAAAATAAGGTATCTTTGTGTTCAACGGATATGATTGTTTTTTGTAAAATTTTTCACCTATGAAAAAACTAATAACAACACTTATGGTACTGGCTATGTTCTTTGTCAGTACAACAGCCTTCACCCAGGCACCTGTTCAAGTGCGGGAACAGAGTCTGCCGGAAGCGCAGCAGGATGTAAAACCCTACAAGGTTTATTGTGAGATTGTGGCCACGCCGAAACTCTTCTCCAACAAGGCCACTGTTGAACTGGACTTTGGCCAGTATGCCAGTTTCTGGAGTGCAGACCGGCAGCTGGTGGACGAGGATGGAAATATCATCATTTTCAACTCTGCCCTGGATGCTGCCAACTACATGGCCCGCCGGGGTTGGGATCTGGAAGAAGTCTTCATTGTCCAAGAGATGTCCAACGGGGATTCAGGGACCACTCGCTACCACTGGGTCCTGTCCAAGATGGTCACGGACGATTCCCAAATCACTGAGGGACTACGCACCAAGGGAATGAATAAGTAGTACCTTCCCCTTGCACTGGAGGCATTTTGCTTTGAGGCGCTTCCGGCGCAAGGTTGCCTCAAATTCGGAGCATTCGTTCCAATTCAGCCCACTCTTGGTCCTGAATATAGCGTGGCTTGTTACGGAGTTAAAGGAGAAGGTGATTCGAACCGACGAGCGAATTCATCAACGCGTAGTTTTGTGATTGAATAAATGGCGAACAACAGCCACCACATTTTGCATATTCTGAGAAAAGATTTGCAGATTTTGAAAGTCGCCCTTTCAGAATTACACTATATTGTGCTATCTTTACCAAATTGAACAACTTGAGAGCAGCTATTTTTCGACATTGTGGTCACGCTCGCGGCCTGCCTGGTGTCCTGCTTCGTCAAGGATTATTGATTTACCAAATATTTTAACACTGTATGAAACTCAACGATCCCTTTGTTATTACCATCAGCCGTGAAATTGGTTCCGGCGGTGGCTCAGTAGCCCGGAAATTAGCGGAGAAACTCAATGTTCCTTGCGCCGACAAGCAGCTTTTGCAGTCGTTGGAAGAGAAGTTCAACCTTACCCGCGCCGGCATCGAGCACTTGAAGAGCAGCAAGAAGAACTGGTTCACAGATCTGTTCAAGCGAGTTGCCCCCACCTCCAAGGCCTCCATCGAGGTAGGAGGACATGTCTTTTCCAGTGATGTAGTGCAGGAAGACGTAACCCTGAAGGATATCTATGAAGCCGAAGTAGAAATCCTCAACGCCATTGCCGATGAAGGTTCCTGCGTCATCACCGGCCGCTCAGCCTTCTTCATCCTGAAGGATCGTCCCAACAAGGTGGATATCTTCATCACCGCTTCCAAGGAAGCACGCATCAAGCGGGTCATGGACAAGCAGAATATGTCCCGCGAAGATGCCATCGAGCTGATTCAGAAAATAGATGAGGGTCGTGACAACTATGTGAAACGTTTCACCGGTCTTAGCCGCTACGACATGCGCAACTACGACCTTATACTGGATATGAACAGTCTCACAGAGGACGAAGCCACAGAAAAGATCCTTGCGTTTATCAGCCGATAAGACGCCCCTTTACAAAGAATCCCGCAGCAAAACTGTGGGATTCTTTTGTTTATTTGGAACGCCCTTGGCTATGAAGTTGTTTTAAAAAATTTCGAACATAATCTATATAGCCTTATTCAGCCACTTTTTCCGGTGGATGTACACAACGCACTGTATCCAGATGCAGAGTGAATAGACGCCATCGGCCGTCCAGCACAAGGCAATGTCCGAATGAAGGATGCTGATGAAGATGGTGCAGTACACGGCATAGATGCTCAGGGCAACCACGTCAAAGCGCAGGCAGACACGTGTATCTCCCGTTCCGGCAACAGATTGCAGATATACATTCCACGGCAAGGTAAGCAGCATGGCCGCGCACATAACCCATAGCGTGGGAACGGAACCCTGGATCAGGGCAGGAATATCGGTAAACAGGCTTATAATCTGGTGCGGGAAAAGGGCGAACACAGCCAGCACCGGCAACATTGTTGCCACGCAGAGCACCAGTACCCGCCGGATAACGGGGATGACGCCTTCGGGATGACCTTCGCCAATGATGTTGCTCACCAGCGTTGCCGCCGTAGAGGCAAAGGCCGCAGAGAAGACGAACGGCACCTCCGAGATACTCCTCACGATGTTTGCGATGGCCAGCTGTTCCTCTCCAAGATGTTCTATGAAGAGGAAGAAAAGAAGCCACACGGAGATATTCAGGACATACTCCAGCATTACCCATGAAGCAGTGGATAGCACATGCTTAAGCTCCTCCCATACGGGTTTCACCACCTTCTGCAGGCCATATTTCCTATCGGCCGTAAAAAAAGCCCATACCACGAAGAAGAGGAAAGAAATACCTTCAGCGATGGTGGATGCCAACGCGGCCCCTTGAATGCCCATCGCCGGCGCACCCAGGTTGCCGAAGATGAGCACCCAGTCCAAAAAGACATTACTAGCCACCAGTACGATGGAATTCCAGGTGAGACTCTTCGTTTCACAGATACCCACGTAGAAAGCGCGGAACAGCGTTGTCATAAAGGCAAAGAACAGCCCCGGAATTCTCCAGTTTACATAGACTACGGAAGCCTCAAATATGTTCTGGGAGCGCATCAGACTCCGAAGAAGGGGAGGGGACAGGAAGTACGAAAGGAGCATGGTCAGAAGCGAAAGGCCCGTCAGGAACCAGACGCCCTGCCAGAAAACACGCCCGATGGCATCGAATCCTGTTCCGCTCTCCGAGGCCTCCCCGTTGCGTCGGCCGATAATGATCTGAACCCCGATGGAGAAGCCGAAACCCAGCATGTACAGGATGGTGAAGTATACGCCGGCAATGGCCGATGCTCCCAACTCAATTTCTCCGACACGGCCCAGGAAGGCCGTGTCGGTCATGCCCAGCAGCTCCTCCATAACCAGAGCTACCAGGATAGGGAGAGTGATCCTCCAAATGGATTTGAAGGAATAACTCTCCGGAAGCTTGAATCTTGAGGTATCCATAATACGCAGAAACAATAATTATTCTCCTTATCACAAAAATTCTGACGAAAAATGCGCATCATTTGTCAATTAGGCACTGGCCGGTCATTTCCACGGGTTTTTCCAGGCCCATGATGCGGAGGATGGAAGGGGCAACGTCGGCCAGAACGCCGTCCTGCACCGTTGCTTTCCCGCTGTCTGTAACGTATATGAGAGGTACCGGGTTCGTGGAGTGTGTCCGTCTGGCAGTCCCACGAATTCGCCCGAAGCCTGCAGATTGGAATGAGGATAGTTGGCGGTCAGGTAGTCCATATAAGGCGTGTCTGTCCGTGCTATCGCGTCACCCTGGCCCTTGTCACCGATGCCCCAGCCGTCCAGGATAATCAACAGCGCTTTCTTGCCGGCGTCTCCGGGCTCATCCCAGTTGCTTTTTGTGCACGCTGAAAACAGACCCACGATGCAAATGAGGGTGGTGCAAATAAGCAAGCGGAAATCATAGACATCGCTCAGGTGGAAACGATCCTTCAGAATGGCCACATCCCGGTCGGTCGAAAGGGCCAGATCTGTGGCCTATGAGTGTTGTTCGCGCGCAGCGATGATGTCCAAAAGGTAATGAGGGGTAAAGTAATGGTCCATAAACTGGTAGTACCCTAGCAATGGAAGCACGGCCTTGTACTGGTCGGCCAGAAGGCCATTCTTGATACGTATGTTACCTGGCCCGGCGATGTCCAGGACGTTCTGGTCATCCTTCGAGTACGCCTTCCATTCAATCTGGTCTGTCGAGGGGTTGCCACAG
>JAFXNQ010000008.1 GCA_017529425.1 Bacteroidales bacterium
CCTCGCCGCAGAAGGCGTAGTTGCTCCACCCAAACTCCTGCTTGGCAGAGGTCTCGCCCCAGGCAAAATAGTCGCCATACCCCTCCGGGGCATCCGCTCCGAGATTGCACGAAGCCCACTTCACACTGAGGCCCAAATCCACCGCCTCTGGCTGCGCCTGCAGCGCGGCAGCCGGCAGGAATGCCAGCAGAATGGCAGCGACAGCAGCGACCGGCATCCTCATGGTTATTCTGCTTTATCAGTTGCCAGTTTAAAGCTCTCAACCTCCAGCGTACCGAGTTCCTGTATCTGGGGCACCAGGCGGGTAAAGTGCTCTGCAGCGGAGTGTTTGTCCAGAGACTCGTGATCTTTCCAGGTCTCGAAGATGAGCATCTTGCAAGGGTCGCTGCAACTGATAAAGAGATCGTACGCGATGTTGCCTTCGTCATTGAGAGAGCTGGCCACCAGTTCTTTGCAAAGCTCTATCACCGCCTCGCGGGTCTCTTCTGTCACGGTAGTGGGGCAGTTGAGACGCAACACATATTCGCCCTCGGGCTCAGCGCCTGCCTGCATCTGTTGGAGCACCGTATTAGCCAGCTTAGAGGTTTGGGGAGCTATCTGGGCAAAATGCTCGCTGGCAGCGTGTTTATCCAACGCTTCCTGGCTCTCCCAAGTCTCAAAAATGAGCAGTTTGGTGGAGTCTGTGGCGCTCTCCATCAGGTCAAAGGCGATGTTGCCCTCGTCCTGCAGCGACGCCTCAACGTGCTGCATGCACAATTCGATGTACTGGTCGCGGTTTTCGGGGCTTACAGTTACGAGGCAGTTGAGACGCAGAGGGCCTTCTGCCTTCTTGGGTGCACAGGATACCAGCGCTACAAGCGCGATGGTTGCAATGAGGATTCTTTTCATAGTTATGATTTTTAGTTTATAAATCTGCATCAAACTGAATCTTTTGGGTTGGGAGGATGTAGTCCGACTCGATGGTAACGTCGGTGCCGTCGGTAGCCCTGCCAAAGCTCATCGTTATCTCATCACCGGGCAGCAACCCCTTGAGCGACGTCTTGCTGCGTTCGCCACCCACCGTAAGATACGCATCACGGTATATGGGCGCAACACCGGTATTGGTAATGCGGGCCACCGTCTCGTCCCCCTTGACGGCCAGGTATGTGAGGGCAAAGTTGTATCCGCAGAAGATGCTGGCCTGCTTGAAGCGCTCTGCCGTGCCGTATTTGCCCGCCGGGGCATCATTGGCTATCATGAATGTTATGTGATACTTTCCGGCAGCCTCCTCCAACGTGACGCCGTACATGCCGTCGGGGTTCAGGAAATTACGCTGGTCGGCAGATGTATAGTAGCTGATCTCGCCACCACAGGCACCCCTCTGCCAGCGTATGCCCTTCCCCAGTGCGTTCCAGCACTCCTCGTTGTAGCCGGTCTCGTGTTCTTTGTGCATGAAGCTGTCGTCAAACAGGCCAAATGTAAGCGCCATCAGCTGTTCGTCACGCGCTATAGGGGTATAGTTGCTGTCGGCGGCATCAATCGATATCAGCCAGGGGATCTCAAGGAAGCCGTCGATATAGGTCAGGAACTCCTTCTGATAGTCGTGCGAGGGGAAGTTGATCCCCAGCTTGAGGGGTGTGCCATAGATGTGGTACTCGCCCCAGTGACCGAAACCGACCTCCAGGAAGGCGATACGCGGGTCTTTCTTGTATACCTCATTAAAGTCGTAATAGAACTGCTTGGTGAACCACTGCAGCTCAGCATTGCTCCAATCGGCATAGTAGGTTGCGCCGTCCTCGTTCTTGTTGTAGGTCTCGTTGTAATCTTCCATCGCCTTGATGTAGTCTGGAACGGCGGTGGTGCCGGACTTGCCGTCCACATCACGGGAGCCGGGGTATTCGTAGCGGAAGCGCACCACGGCCTGGTGGTTGCGTGATGCCACATCGTTCAACCAGCTGTCAAACGAACTCCAGTCATACTGCAGTTTGCCGTCAACCTTCCCTTTCACCACCTTGCAAGGGAGACAATAGGCATATTCCAGGCTGATGGATTCGCCATATTTAGAGTTGCGGCTGCGGGCATTGTCGCTCCAGAGCACGAGGCCGGTGGAGGGCTGTACGGCATCCACAGTGCTCTTTATGCTGACATTGGTGTATCCTCCGGGCAGTATATCATCGATGGGAGGATTGTCCGGATCCGGATTGTTACATGCGCATGCGGCACATCCGACCGCTATAATCAGGAAATAAAGTATACTTTTCATAACGGAAGCCAAGTTAAGAATAATATAGCTAACTTTGAGGTATGAAACGGATTATTCTCATTTTTTCCTGCCTTATGGCATTTCTGGCCGCCAGGGCAGACGGATTGCGTATGCCGGGGTTTTTTAGTGACAATATGGTGCTTCAGCAGAATGCTGACGCCAATATCTGGGGTTGGGCCGACGCCGGTGCAACCGTAAAAGTAAAAGTTTCATGGAACAAGGCTGCCTACAAGGCCGTTGCCGGCAAAGATGGCTTGTGGAAGGTTGCGGTGGCTACACCCGCGGCTTCGTTTACCCCTCAGACGGTCACCGTCTCCTGCGGCAAAGAGAAGTTTTCGCTGGCAAACCTGCTCATCGGCGAGGTCTGGCTCTGCAGCGGACAGTCCAACATGGAGATGCCCATGAACGGCTGGAACTTCCAGCCCATCGAAAACGGCGGTGAGGATATGCGCGATGCACGTCACTACCCCGGACTGAGAATGGTGATGATTAAAAAGGCGACCTCCGAGACCCCTATGGAAGATGCCTCCGGCGAGTGGTGGACCACCGACAGCGGCCGTATAGGCGAATTCAGCGCCACCGCGTATTACTTTGGCAGGGAGCTGACCCGCGAACTGGGCGTACCCGTAGGCCTGATTGTCCCTTGCTGGGGCGGCACAATGATAGAGTGCTGGATGGACCGCGAGACCCTGACTAAGGGTGGGATCAAAGGTGAGGATGTGGACAAAGATATCCAGGAGAACAAAGACTCCACCCCCTGGTTTACCTGCACCCTGATGTACAACGCAATGATTTATCCGCTGCGCAACTACACAATAAACGGCTTTATCTGGTATCAGGGATGCTCCAACGTGGGCAGAATTAATGTACAGGACTATGCAAAGCTGCAGGCCGCTATGGTCACCAAATGGAGAGAACTCTTTGGCCGGGGCGACTTGCCTTTCTACTATGTGCAGATTGCCCCCCACCCCTATTCTCCCAATGGCGATTCCGGTCTGGCACCGATCCTTCGCGACCGTCAGAAAGCTGCCGCCACCCTCGTGCCCAATAGTGCTATGATAGGCACCAGCGACCTGGTGTACGAATTTGAGAAAGGGATAATCCATCCCCGCAAAAAAGCCGAGATTGGCGAGCGTTTGGCATATCTGGCTCTTGAAAAATGGTACGGCTTCAAGAACTACGGCAGCGACTGCCCCGATTTTGTCAAAGCCACCTTTGAGGGCCCCAACGCCATCGTGTACCTTAAAAACTGTGGCAGCGGATTGCATTCCGACATGGGCTGGGAGTTCAAAGGCGTTACCGGATTCGAGGTTGCCGGAGAGGACAAGGTGTGGTATCCCGCAACCATCACCGGCACCGACGGCACCAGCATCGGCTGCACCGCACCTGAGGTTCCCGAACCCAAATACGTCCGCTACCTCTGGCACGATTTCGCCCTCGGCCACATCTGGAACAGTTTCCGCCTCCCCCTGCTGCCGTTCACCACGGAGGAGTAAAGCGTGCGACAACTTAGGGTTGTTCCTTTTTAGCGCTCGTCACGGATGAGTCGCTTGCGAGGTCCCCCGTCTCTGGGTCGATCTTGCACGCTTATTTATGGCATCCGCTGGACGAGGTCCCATTGGGGATGGGGGGATCTCGTCCACCTTCTTTTTGCAACCGCCTGGTTTAGTGAGTGTTGCATTTTTGAGATGGACGAGGTGGCGGCCTTTTGAAGGGACCTCGTCCACTTTGACCATCCAATCCGAAATAGACCTGCCGAAACTTGCACCGACAAGGTCTTCTTCACTTTGATGGGTAGCCCCTAGAACGACTGCTTGATGCCGGCAAAAAGGATGGCGCCGGTAGAACGCTCGCTGATAAAGTAGATAAACGGGCGGTCTGCCTTGAAATAGAAGGTGTCGCCGCCGGGGCCGACGCTGGTCACACGCATCCCTACATAAGTTACGGCAGCCGCCTCGGTACCCTCTTCATCAACTTTGATCTTTGCCTTGTGGCGGATCTCGTCTATGCAGAGCGGAGTGTAGCTCATTGCAGAGAAGTCCGCTGCGCCGGTGAAAGCTTTTTCCATGCCCATGTCCTTCAGAATATCTATGCAAAGCTTTTCGGCAGCGTATTCCTCCTCAAATTTGGGCATGGAGAAATATGTGCGGTAGGATTTGCCGCCATTGCGGTAATCGTACCAGGTATCGGCATCCAGGCCGGAGAGAACCTTCTCCGGAGTGACACCTGTACGGGGTACCACAATCGTCATTGCAAAGGCACCGTTGCCGTATGGCACACTCATCGCCTCAACATATTCATCGTTATAAACACGTGCATTGTCAAAGGTGTTGTTCATGAAGGTGGTGGTCACCTTCTTGCCGTCGCGGCAGGTGAATTTATCCTGAGTGTTCAGATCCTTGTCAAACGGATCTTCCCATATTCCCTTGAAATAGATGGCGTTCATAAGAGCCACCACGGTGCTCTCGGACACTTCGTCCACTATTTTTTCAATCATTCCGTGAGTCTTGTCGTTGCACCATCCGTTGACATGGCCGGTGGCGGTTTTGACGTCATCGGGCAGGGTGCGCACCTCTGCGAAGAAGCTCGCCTTTATATCGTCTGTGTAACCATCCTTTATCTCAATTGGACTCTTTGACCAGAAAGAATTGGCAATTTCAAAGGTAGTAGTGTTGTCCACGTCCTGGAGGGCGGGAATCAGTGTCCGGTAAAAGCCGCCCACATCCTCTCCGGTGAAGGTGTCAAAACCCAGTGCGGAGTACATCTCCTTCTGGGTGTCGCCAGCCGCTCCGGCCGCAGTCATCGCCAGAACCATCTGTATGCTGAAGGGGGAGAGAAAGAGGCTCTTGCCCTCCGCCTCCTTTGCGCACGCCGCCTCAAGAAAGTCAAAAGTGAAGGAGTTTGCGTTGTATCCAATCTGCTGCTGCACCTTTGTCAGGGCGATATCCTCACGCTCCTTGGGGGTCTTGCCATTACCTCCACCCTCTTCCAGGCCGCATGCGGTAAAGAGAGTCGCTGCCATCATCAGTATATTGCAAATAATCATTGTCCTTTTCATAGTGGTTCCGTTTCACGTAAAATGCAAAACTGTGCCAAAATTAACAATTTGCCGTTTATTTAGTACCTTAGCACTATGCATCCGCTGGACGAAATGATTGCGGAGGGCGAACACCTCCACCAGGATTTCAAGTATTTCCTCTCCGATGCGCGCAAGATTGCACGCAGCGTGGCGGCTTTTGCCAATACCGACGGCGGGCGGTTGCTGATTGGCGTGAAGGACAACGGCAAGGTGGTGGGCATCAAGAACGATGAGGACATCCACATGATAGAGGCGGCGGCGCAGGTTTTCTGCAAGCCTGAAGTGGATTATGAACCGCGGATTTGGGAGTATGGCACACGGCGGGTGCTGGAGGTATGGATAGAGCCGAGTCCTCGCGCACCCCACACCGCCCCGGACGAGAACGGCAAGCCCACGGTATATATCCGCAAGGCGGATGAGAACAAGGTGGCAAGCGCGGTGGAACGGCGGTATCTGGAGCTCAAGTTTGCTCAGGAACCGGTAGCTCTGGTTGTCTCCAAACCGCAGCAGCGCATTTTGGATTACTTTGCAGCGCACAATCTCCCATTCGAGCCTGGATACCGCTACGATATCCCCCGCATAGCCTTCAGCTGCCTGATGAGCGAACGGGAGTGCACAGATGCTATCTGCAAGGTAATATTATTGAATGAAACTATTTGATTATGAAAAAGATACTCTATTTGATAGCCGCTACTGCCATTATCTGTACCGTTATACCATCCTGCGGTGCCCGCTCCGGATTATCCGGCTCTGCCATTGCCCCGTCTGCCTTGAGGACAGACTTGATGGAACATACAGAAAAGGACTTTGGTGAAGGGTGTGCTCTGATTGGGTCCAGCCGGCCTCAGTTTTCTTGGATTGTGCCCTCCATTGGAGATGGTACGCTGCAAGAGTCCTATAGGATTATCTTGAACAGACCTCTTGAGGCAAATGCAGAGGCCCCCGGGATCTCTGCAAAGCAGGTGTGGAACAGCGGCTGGGTTGAGAGCTCTGCCAGCGTGGCCGTCCCCTATGGCGGGCCGCAACTTGAACCCGGCAAAGATTATGAATGGTCGGTAGAATTGCGTCTGACAAATGCCTCCGGTAAACGTTTAAACACATCTAAAAGCGTTTATAAACGTTTTAAAACGGCTAGTGAGATGTCTGAGTATGCTACGCCAGCCTATCCACTTGTTGCAAAAGTGGATTCCTGCACATTAACCTTGAACGGCATCTGCGATTTTGGCAAAGCGGCGTTCGGAAAACTGCGGCTCACGCTGACTTCTGCCCGTGACGACAGCATTACCGTGATTATTGGCGAGCGGCTCAAGGATGGCCGCATAGAGCACACTCCCCGGGTAAGCTCCGTGGTTTATGACGAGATTGGCCTGAACGTGAAGGCGGGCACCCATACATATCTGGTAGAACCCAACCGCGACGTGCGCAACACCGGGCCGATGGCGGTGCCCCTGCCAGAATATGTCGGGGTAGTTGCGCCGTTCAGATACTGTTCCATAGATGGCGTTCCCGTCACAGAAGGCCAGTCCGGATCCTCTCCCTCAGGCGATCTTCCCGCCATCGTCAAGGCAGAGCGCATCAGCTACCACTATCCGTTCAACCAGGAGGCCGCCCATTTCCGCTGCAGCAACGATACGCTGAACGCTATCTGGGACCTCTGCCACTACAGCCTGGAGCCCTGTTCGTTCACCGGCATCTGGGTGGACGGCAACCGTGAGCGCATCCCCTATGAATATGACGCCCTCATAGCGCAGCTCTGCCATTACGCCGGCGATGCGGAGTATTCCATAGACCGCCGCACATTGGAGTGGCTGCTGGCCAAGCCCACCTGGCCCACAGAGTGGATCCTCTACGCCGTGGAGATTGCATGGAACGATTTCCTCTGGACGGGCGACAGCCGCGCGCTAAAGGCCAATTACGATATTCTCAAGGCCCACAGCCTGGACGCCCTGCGCAGGGGCAACGGACTTATATCCACCAAGGCGGGGCAGACGCCAGCATTCCTGGCCAGCATCAACCGCACCGGAGATATCACCGATATAGTGGACTGGCCGCACAACGGCATCGAAGATGACGGGTTTGTCTATACCGACTTCAATGCCGTGGTAAATGCCCTCTACTATCGCACGCTGCTGCGTCTGGCAGATATCGCCCAGGTGCTCGCGAAAGAGAATTCAGAGGGGTACACCCAACTCACAGGCCCCTATGCCGCCGACGCAGCCCGCTTCCGCAGCGAGGCGGTGGAGACGCGCGCCGCGTTCCGCAAATTGTTCTACGATGCTGGCCGCGGAGTTGTCTGTGACGGCATCGGCATAGACCACGCATCGCTGCACTCCAACATGATGGCGATTCTCTGCGGCCTGCTGGAGCAAGAAGAGATTCCCGCTGCGGCCGATTTTGTGGAGTCGCGCGGACTGATGTGCAGCATCTTCGGGGCTCACAACATGCTGGAGGCGCTCTACGCCGCCGGCCGTGGCGACGCCGCCCTGCGACTGATGACCAACCCCAGCATGCGAGGCTGGTATAACGGCATCAGACTGGGTACGACCATCACCCTGGAGGCATGGGACGACAGCTTCAAGCCCAACCAGGACTGGAACCATATAGCCGGTGCAGCGCCCGGCAACGCCATCCCCTTTGGCCTGATGGGTATCCGCCCCGTAGAGCCGGGCTTCGCCAGGGCAGAGATCCGGCCCCAGATTGGTGACCTGGAATGGGCTGAGATGAGACTCCCCACCATCCGGGGCAACATAGAAATGCGTATCGACGGGAAATCCCTCAGGGTCACCATCCCCGCCAACATGACCGCCGACATCTGGCTCCCCAACAAACGGGGTACGATGACCCGCACCACCGTCGGCAGCGGCACCCACAAGTTCAAAATGAAGTAACAACAACGTTTGTCTATATGAAACAGTATAAGATAGGCTTTGCCTTCAGTGGCGGTGGCGCCAAGGGGGCGGCACATTGCGGAGCGCTTCAGGCGTTTCATGAGTACGGCATCAAGGCAGATGTGGTGGCCGGCACCAGCGCCGGCAGCATAGCCGCAACACTATATGCCTCCGGCGTGGCACCAATCGACATGGCCAACATGTTTGCCACGCTCGATTTCAAGGACCTGCTGGGGGTTCAGAAGCTGCGCGGCGGCATCTTTGACACCAAGCCGCTGGTCAAGCATCTACGCTCCATAATCCCCTATCAGAATCTGGAAGAGTTGCCGATTCCCGCCACGGTAGTGGCCACCAGCCTGGAGAGGGGGTGCGTCAAGTTCTTCTCTGAAGGCGAAATTGCCCCCAGGGTTGCGGCATCATGCTCCATCCCCATAGTCTATCAGCCCCAGAAGCTGGAGGGCGAGCATTATGTCGACGGCGGCGTGCTCATGAACCTGCCCGTCACCCCGATCCGTGATTGCTGCGAGAAGGTCATCGCCCTCAACCTGCACCACGCCGAGGTCATACCATACAAAGACCGACTCACCGGGGTCGCCTTGCGCTGCAGCGCCCTGATGTTCCTTTCTAACGTGATGATGGAGGCCACGCGGGCCGACACCTTTATCAATATTGACACTTCTGCCTATAGTGCCTACGACCTGAGCAAGGTCGAGACGTTGTTCCACATAGGCTACAACACCGCAGTCAAGCAACTTGAAGAGGCGGGCTACACGCGTGTCCTGCCCGCCGAAAAGCTCACATTCGCCCACAAGGAGAAGAAGCCCGATGCCGTCGCCGAGCTCAAGCTCAAAGCCCAGGAGATGATTCAGAAGTCAGAAGCCCTGCGTGTGGCCGCCGCCGACCTGGTATCAAAGGCGACCGGCAAAAAGGCCTGACTTCAGCCACTGTTATTGTTGGATAGCTGCCTAGAGCACCTTCTTAAGATACTGTCCGGTGTAGGATCCGGGACAGGCGGCAACTTGTTCCGGGGTGCCGGAGCAGATTATGGTTCCCTCCGGCAGCGCCGCCCTCCGGGCCCATGTCCACAAGGTAATCCACACTCTTGAGAACATCCAGGTTGTGTTCTATGATTACGACTGTATTCCCCTGGTCCACAATTTTCTGGAGCACCTCCATCAGCCGCTTGATATCGTCAAAATGGAGGCCGGTGGTGGGCTCGTCCAGCAGATAAAGGGTCTTGCCGGTACTCTTGCGGGAGAGCTCGTTTGCAAGTTTCACCCGCTGGCTTTCGCCAACACCGACGGCGGGAGGCTGCTGATTGGCGTGAAGGACAATGGCAAGGTGGTGGGCATCAAGAACGAAGAGGATATACACATGATAGAGGCAGCGGCACAGGTCTTCTGCAAGCCGGAGGTCGATTACCGGTCGCGCATCTGGGAATACGGCTCGCGACGGGTGCTGGAGATAAGCATAGCGCCGAGTCCCCGCGCTCCCCATACTGCCCCGGACGAAGGCGGACGGCTCAAGGAAGGACACATAGAGCATACCCCACGGATAAGTTCAGTGGTATATGACGAGATAGCCCTTGCAGTTAAAGCCGGAACACATACGTATCTGGTTGAACCCAACCGCGACGGCCGCATGGAGGTCACAATCCCCGCCAACATGACCGCAGAGATATACCTTCCCGGACGAAACGAACCGGTCGCTACAGTGGGCAGCGGCCGGCATACATTTAAGTATTAAAGAAAGCTTTACAGTACTGTACTGAACGGCAACAGAGGCATGCTGGTTATTGGAATAAATCCTCCAGCGTTATAACCCTTTGGAATTTACCGGAGTAATCGTTTCTCTGCAGACCATAAGTTGTAATCAGTACAGAGATTATCGGCTTTGCTTGTTTGGTCAATTCCATAGTGCGACTGATTCTTTGCTGGATCTTTGTTGCATAGTCGCGGTCTACGGAAAACATCCCTTGGCGGAATTTCATCTCGCACAGGCAAATCTTGCGGTCATCACGGTCTATGACAAGATCTATCTGCATTCCCTTGGAATTCTCACTTCCAGGAACTATCCATGATGACTCTCTGGTAATCACGTCCCCAATTCCTAAAGCCCTTTTGATTTGCCGGATATGCGCAAAGCAGACATCTTCAAAGGCATGTCCGGCCCAATTTGCTGCTGCAGGTGAATTGTAGTAAGATTGCCAGTAGGTCGTGGCGTCACGGTTGTCTTTCACATGCTTAATATAAAACACACAGAACGGATCAGTAAGCCTGTATTTTACCACATGTTCACCAAAAGGAATGTAGGGGGTAACTATTGTACTGTTGACCAGTGCATTCAACTGTCTCGTAAGCCCTCCACCAGAGGAATAATCCCCTTTGCAGACAATCTCTTCTCTGGTATAGCCGGACCTTTTCCCTGCAAGGATTGTTACAATATCTTGCAGTTGCTCCGGATTGGCAAACTGCGATGCGAAGAGTTTGTCAAATTCGTCACGGAGCGGAGCCTGCCAGCCATACAGAATAGCATCGAAATTCTGAGGAACGCTGAGCCCCCTCCTGAACATATCCAGATAATAGGGTATGCCGCCGAAAGCCATATAAGCCTGTACTATGTCATACTCATCCATAGCATATCCGCCCACACGGAAGAATTCGCGACATTCCCAAAGCGTAAATGGCTCCACTGCAATTGGCAGGGTCACACGGCCGTAGAGACCGCCTTTATTATTCAGCAGTTTATCGAGAATCCATGATGTCGCACTTCCACAAACGACCAACTTGGCGTTCTTATGCGCCAATACCCAGTCATTACAGAAGTGCTCGAAAGCCAGCATAAAATTGGACCTGGGCGTATCCATCCAAGGCAATTCATCAATAAAGATGACCATATTGCTACCATCATCTTTGCTTTCCAACAACTGCTGCAACAGGTGAAAGGCCGACGACCAGTTGACAGGAACTTGTTCCTGAGAGGAAAGTCCATAGCTACGCAGGGAATAGTGGAACTCTTGAAGTTGAGTTTTTAGTATGCCTCGCTTGGGATTGTTATTCTTGTCCAACGGTGAGACTGCAGTATGCTTAAAGGCATATTTATTCCGGAAGAACTCATTCACAAGGAACGTTTTTCCTACACGGCGTCTGCCGTAAACCGTTATTATCTGCGCCCTCTGCTTGTCAATGGCCTCTTGAAGTAACTCAAATTCTCTTTTTCTTCCTATCATAGTGTCATTATTTGGCCATAAAGGTACACAATTGTTTGTGTTTGGCCAAACTATTATGCTTTATTTGGCCAAATAGTGCTTCGAATGGCGACTTGTGGCCAAATATGGCGCTGCTGGGATTACGCTTATAAAGAGCTCCTCCGAGTTGTTACGCATATTCTCTATGCCGATCAGTATCAACACAAAGAAGGTAATGGACAAAAGCAACTCCACCGGAAACTTCAAAAGCTTCCCCGTGATATGCCTTAGTGCTTGCTGTAATTTGAAGTGATCAGTCTCAGACATATAGTAGTGTTTATCTATGCATATAGAGTCTTACCTTGGGCAAAATCTATCACGAAAGGCTATCGTGGCGTGTGCCAACGACGCGATGTAAAAGGACAATAAACGCACCTCTGCCGACTGCAACTCGCAAATCAAACTGAAAGGCAACAAATACTATGTGAATGAAAGCAAAAAACGTTATCTTTGGCTAGCCCGCCACTTGGGCATACACACTGTGAGTATACGTCCACAGAAGAAACGTTATCAGAGTATGGGAAAAGACGATATAGTGAAACTGTTGCTGAAAGGCGAGCGTATCACCTTGGAAGCAAAGTTAGCAGAGAGAGAGGTGCCTAAATCTATTTGGGGTACGTATTCGGCTTTTGCCAACACCATTGGAGGAACCATCCTGCTCGGTGTGGAGGAGCATCGACAGGAGAAAGACCCGGCAAAAAGGTATGAGATTCATGGTGTGGAGGATGCTGACAGAATCAAGAAGGACTTCTGGAATACAATCAACAGTAACAAGGTAAGCCAGAACATCCTGCAGGACGATGATTTGGAGGTGATGCAGATGGATGGCAAGGTTATCATCCGCATCAGGGTCCCTCAGGCCAGTTGGCGGGTGAAGCCCGTCTATCTGAACGAAAATGTGTATAAGAACTCTTTCAAAAGGAACCACGAGGGCGACTATCATTGCACCATCGATCAGGTGAAGGCGATGATAAGGGATTCCAATGATGATGGTAACGACGGGCTGTTGATGGAGCATTATGGCATGGATGACATCGACCCTGATTCGTTGCGGCAGTACCGTTCCGAATTTAGGGAAGAGAACCAAGACCACGTGTGGAACAAATATGACGACAAGACCTTCCTGAAGAGTTTTGGTGGCTATGTCGTTGACAGGGAGACTGGCAAGGAGGGGCTGACGCTGGCCGGGCTGCTGATGTTCGGCACAGGGCTGGCAATCCGCGAACGGTTGTCCAACTTCAGGATGGACTATGTGGACATGAGCCACCTGGTGGGTGACGAACGCTACCACGATCGCCTGACTTACGACGGCCGTTGGGAAAACAACCTCTATCAGTTCCTGCATCTGGTCATCCCAAAACTCACACTGGACCTACCCCGTCCTTTCCGTATGCCGAAGCTGAAACGCGAGGATGACACTCCGCAGTTAAAAGCGGTGCGCGAGGCTTTTGCCAACGCCATCATTCATTCGGATGTATTCCTGTCTGGTGGTGTGCTGCGCATCGACAAATACGATGACAGGCTCTGTTTGCGGAATCCCGGTTCGCTAAAACTGCCCATCGAACAGATTTATGAGGGTGGCACATCAAGGGCGCGCAACCCCAGGATGCAGAATATGCTGCGCATGATAGGTTACGGCGAGAACTTAGGATCGGGCTTCCCACTGATACTCACTGCCTGGAAGGATGCCGGATGGGGAGAGCCCGTGTTAAAAAACAAGGTGGAGATAGACGAAGTGGAGTTGGAATTGCCAATAAAAACAAAAAATGCACCTGTAAATGCACCTGTAAATGCACCTGTAAATGCACCTGTACAACTAAGTAAAACTCAAAAGATGATTCTGCCAATTATTCAAGCAAACAAGTATGTGACTTATGAAGAGTTAGCTAATACCATTGGGGTTGATAGAACGACTATAATGCGTAATATCGGTACAATGAAGAAGAAAGGTGTCATAGAGCGTGTTGGTGGCGACAAAAGTGGACATTGGGAAGTGTTGCTTGATATCAGTCATCTTAACTCGTAAATAACCTAACCAGTTGTCGGCCACAATCCGGGGCACAAGACACACTCAACGAAACACCACCAATCTTCTACGCATCGATGGCCGCATATCAGGCCGCTGGAAAGTCCTCATCAAGAAATAGAGCCCCTCACCAGCGGTTCGACCTCAACGGCCTCAACGAAACTGTGAATACGATTGTCTCTCGTCCCCGGCAAAAAAGTCCACGGGAACACGTTCACGCTCAGCAGCTGGAATTTGAATTCGCGATATAGCGATTAAAGAAATCCTCCGTTCTTATTCAACCGAATAAGGATATCCTTATTACAATGACTTCTCCAAGAAAGGCTGGAGATTGACGAAGTTAATCTGGAACTGCCTATAAAAACTGTAAATGCAACTGTAAAACTCAATAAGACTCAACAGAAGATTCTGCCCATCCTTCAAGCGAACAGGTATACTACTTATGAAGAGATTGCCAGGCAACTGGGTATTGAGAGGACTACGGTTTGGCGAAATCTTGATGCCATGAAAAAGAAAGGTGTTATCCAGCGTATTGGCGGCGACAAGGGCGGCGAGTGGGTAATCTTCTAAGTTTCCATCATTCCTATCCCATCAACGAAAAGATTGCCGATGCCCTGCGCAAGGGCGCGGTAAGACTTAAGGTTGGGGACGTGGAATCCTCAACATGTTCAATACTGCAATGAAGCCGGTCTTCCAGAACCGGAATATGACTATATGACGTATTTTGTATGCCTGTCAATTCGGTTCGAGTAACCGTTGGCCCCATATCTTTTCGATTAGGGAGTAAGCAATGGACAAGATGATAGGCTATACGATATTATAAAAAAGACCTATCTGATTATCAAGGACCCTTCTTGCTTTCAGCGGAAAGAGTTGTCAGAGAGGATGGACAAGTGCATCCCTACCATAAATCGCCCAAGAAAAGGGATTCATCGTGCATGAAGGCTCCCGAAAAACAGTGGTTATCGCATAAAATAACTGTTTCCATATGTTCCACCGCTTCCATTGCTTGATGGAACAGATGGCAGCGAGGACAAGGGCGTGACATCTTGGGTGACAAACCAGTGTGATCTAAGTCATAGACCATTGTATCTCCCGCTTCAACTTCATCCTCTTCATTCACAATGGGCCATGGGTATTCGGACGTAACTCGGTCGTATAGTTAGCTTTGAGTAGCCAACGTCTATCAATTGAAAAACACCTTTGGACTGGTACCATCAGTGTTTCCACAATAAAAAGGAAATAGCCCTACTGCTATTATTGCTATAGCAATATACCTCTTATACTACGTTTTTGGTTTATCTTAAGTCCTCGATGTGATATACACTATCTTCTCTTTACGCAATAATTAAAGGAATTGACTGTGATCGATAACATCTTCTGGATCTAAATTCTCAAGATAGACAAATGATTACTTACAAGAGGGGCATTCTTTTTTACAGGATGCAAAAACCTTTTGTCCCCATATGTAATAACTCCCCACACTCAGGACTTCTCAAAAAATAGTTTCCACAATTCTCGCAATACAGATAATAATCCACTTTAGAGATATTAGAAAAATCATAGTAGATAATTCGTCCAACTCTGATTGCGTCTAGAGCCATATTTGTAAGAAAAACAGCCGGATTGGGATTAGCATATTTTTTTCAAGAAATGAAATACACCTTGCAGTTCTTGTCCGTCGGAAGAGAACAATGCACTATTACAACTGGGGTACATGAACGTTCTTAAAAGTATGAATCATAATAATACCAGCCCTACAATTCTATAACCACTGCTTTTCCGTTATCCATTCCGGTCATTGTAATCCCAACAGGAGCTCCAGCGCCAATGATAGTAGGGTCGCATATCACGTACTTTTTTTCACGAACTGATAAATAGTCCCCATTAATATCTTCTTCAAAATGGACGGCAGTCGCCAAATGCCCAGGATAATATACAAGAACTACTTTCAAGCCAAGAATGTCTCTCACCAATCGAGAAAATAGAATTGCCCTATCCTCGCAGTCGCAGTATGGATAATAGAGAGATTCGTCAGGGAAAAACGCTCTGTCCCGTCCCCAGACCATATCATCGTACTCATATACAAAGGCAGTTTGGACAAAGTTCAATAGGATGTTTGCTGCTTGCAGTTTATTCTTTCCCAATATTGCTTTCCTCAACGATGGATAAAGTGTTGATTGGGCTTCTTGACTCAAAGGAGCTTGTGCATAAAAACGCCAACGGGTTTTGCTATCATTATTTACGAAAGACTCAGGGTACTCATTATAAAAGGCAATCAGATTTTCATTGCAAGAAACTGTGGCTCTTGCATCAGCATATTTTACTGAAGAGAGAGAGCGGGATTTTGACTGCTTAGAGGCGAAATTGTTTTCATTCACAATTGCCAATCGCATTTTTCTCAGATTGTCGGGTAACTCAGTCATAAAAAACATCCTGTTTACCTGGCTTCCATCAAGTAAGTAGAAATGCTCACCTTTAATGTCGTAGTACGGATATCCATACATATCTCCGTCTGCGGCCAGAAGCATGTGGATTGATGAATCTTCCGCCCGGCCCATCACAAGCTTGTAACCAGATTGTAGTAGTATAATTGACTGAAGGACAATGGCCTCCTTTTTCTTTGAAGGTCCATATGCCTTGGTTGCCAACGCTTCCGTCATTTTAACATATGCCCAATCACAAAGATTATAGTTCTTCCTAAGCGCAAGACAATCATAGTACAAATTATCATATTCCCCTGAACATAGGTCATGCCACATATCTGCGATGGCGTCTTCGTTGCTGCTTTTCAGCAATGGCTTCGTAGAGGTGTCAAACCTGACTTTGCAAGGGGTTCCATATATTGAAAACGAGAACCACTTTTCGGTTTTGACAGGGACCTCTTCAATCGGAGCCACTGGTTCCGGGGCAGGCTGAGGCGTTGGCTCTTCAATAATCTCATCGGGGATAATAGGATTATCCTTCGGCGTTCTATCAATGTCATCCGGTACTACCACAGGCTGGATATCTTCGTCCTTTATCTGCGGCTTAGGCTTAGGTGCCCGCTCCGGCATTTCTTTCCACACTTTACGAATATATGCCTCCATTTCGGCATTCTTCTGTGCCCTGTAAGCCTGGAACTCAGACAATTGTTTTTGCTTATAGCTTTGGAAATTCTCTTGCGCGCGGCGCCTATACTCGTCGAAAGATTGAGCTGATAAGATATGGCAACAGTGAATTAGAATTAAGCAATACAGTAACCGCCTAATCATTAAAAAGATATGTGGGCTCATATGCTTGGCTATTATCATAAAACATTACATCGTTGTTCATTCGTAGCTTTGATAAATGATTGTTTGTTAGGACGTCCAATTCTGACATCAGTTTAAGTCTTTCTTTTTCCCCATAATAATAAAAGACAATTCTTTTTCTTCCTTGCTTCCCCAAAGACAACTCATGAAATAAGTTCTCAAAATAGTGATGATCTGGTTCTCCAAGTGAGAAGCCAAAGAATACGATAGCCTCAGCACAATTCAGTACAGAATCGCTAAAACCAGGCACATATGTTTTAGAAGTGGACTTTTTTAGAAAGATATAGTCCCCAACGTCATCGCTGTCACTAACACCGAATACGATTTCATTATCCACGCTTCCGTGCGGATGTATCATTTGTAGATGACTTAGCCGTGATTGATATGATGAATCGAATAGGGACATTATATTTTCCAAGAAATTAATAATTCTTCCTTCCCATCCCAAATAGGCTTTCAGTATTAGAGAGGCAGTGTTCGTATAATTGAAATTTATAATAAGAAGACTATCTGACGGTTTTTGCATGCGAGGTATATAATTGGAGATCAAAACATCTGAAGCCATACAAGGCTTCACTACGCATTCCATACTTATCTTTAGATAATACTGCTTTATCGTATCTTTCAGCGAATTATACTCCTTCAAAAACAGATTAGAATCGGGGTGAATGTCCTGTGCGTACTGTGATAGTGACTTCTCCAACCCGTGCCATTTAGAGGGGGCAATCTGGTTAATGTACTGGGCAAGTTGATTGCCAGAGTCTAGTAGCTTTTGAAACTCTGGGCTTTTGATTAATTCATTATAGGATGTTCGGAGATCTAAGTTCCTGTCAAATCCGTTTCCCAAGATAAGGATAGATAATGCCATGATTATTCTTTAACAAAAAGGTACTGAGGGCTTAACGTTCAAACACAGGGACGGAATAACCACCTACAGTTTCATATTTCCAATGAAGGAAAGAGGAGTCCGAAGTTGTTGCATTGTTGACCCAATTATTCAATAGGGATAATAGGTCGGTATTATTAAAGGAACATATTCCATTAGCTCGTATATACCATTTATAAGGATCTTCATAATCAGTCTTATTGGTTGAGCCAATGCCTTTTTCGTTTCCGATTTGACTAGAGATATCGTACAACCAATATGAATCGCCCACAGAGACATCGCCCCAATAACGCGATGAAGAGTATGCACATTGCGCGTGCCCTACCAACGCGCCACAATTTGCGCCTTGTACCGTCGCATTATTTATGCTATTAATAATCATAACATATCCGATATAGGTTTCTTTACCATATGTTCTATTTGTGAAACTGCCGCTCGCTGAGGCATAACCACATATGCCGCCTGCATATGCTCCATTAACATGACCGTAATTTGCGCAATTCCTAATGTTACAATATACTTTGCGATACATATCGAATTTGCTGGTCGTACCTCCATTAGAAGTACAAGATACCTTGCCTATAATTCCACCAGCAGAACCTGATGAAGCGAGCACTTCTCCATAGTTTGCACAATCATCAAAATAATAGCTACAATTATCCTGACTAGCTTCTGACCAGTATGAGGTAATCCCACCAACGAGATCTTGTCCGGAAATTGCTCCATAGTTAACACAGTTATGTAAATGGTTCCCTCCATATCCAGAAACACCACCGATAAATTTCTGCCCGCTCACATCACAGTAGTTTGAACAGTTTTGAATCATGCCGTCAATAGAGGCCCCGCATATTCCACCAACATAATTATATCCCGAGACATTGCCTTTCACTGATAAGTTATCAATTGTCCCAGACACTTTTCCGAATAAACCAGCATAATCTGCATATATATGACAGTTTATTCCCGAAATGGTATGTCCATCACCCCAAAAGATTCCTGCGAATTCATTATTTGCACTACCTATCGGAGTCCATGATAGACCACTCAAATCTATGTTGGAGGATAACTTGAAATGTACCCCAGAATACATAGACCCATTTCTTACATTTTTTGCTAATAGAGCTAAGTGGCTTCCCAAACTAATAATAATAGGGTCATTCACCATACCAGATCCTCCCCCAAAAGAATCGGCAATTGTTCCATCCCACAAATCAAAGTCGGTATCGTTAGTGGAAAAAGAGGATGTTTCCCCATATGCAATCCCTTTCTCGTTTGCCGCATAAGCGCGGATATAAATAGTTGACAGTTCCGGTAAACCGATAATCTTCGCATTTAAACTGCCGAGTACTTCAACAGTTACTTTGTTATCATATACAGTAGGCGCAGGGGAAACCGACCAACAAAAACCCGCTTCATTAATATGGGCATTACCATCTGAAATGATCGATGCACTGACATACGCAGTAGTGCGTCCGACATTATTGATGCTTACTCCTGACACCTCTGGCTTTGTTACGGCTTTGGTCTCAAATGATACGACTCCGCTATATGCATATCCCATCGCATTCTTTGCAAAGGAACGTACGAAATATTTAGTCCCTTCTTTTAAAGAGGTGATATTCTTCCCCATCTCTTTCGACTGAGGATCACAATTAACCTTATTATCGACAATCGTAGGCTTGGCGACATCTGACCAGCAGAAGCCACATTCAGTTATTTCGCTATTCCCGTCTGAAGTTATGGTGCCAACAAAGGTCGCACTTGTCGTTTGAATATTGGAAATAGAAATTGCGGACAGCGTGGGTAGTTTAACTTCTTTAGTGGTCTTAAATGGCTTGTCCTCTCCATAAAAGACAGAATTATCTGATGTCTTTACATATGCACGGACATAGTACGTGGTTTCTTTATACAAGCCGGTTATGCGGCAGGAGAATGTGTTATCCTTTTCAGATGTGGCCACTTGCCTGGAATCGCTAATAGTCGGCATGGCAGCCTTGCCATAGCATATTCCTTTTTCAATTATCGTGTGTCCGCCGGTATCGTTGATGACACCGCCGCATGTGGCTGCGTTATGTACGACATCTGTTATCTCTGATGTTGAAACCTTCGCTTCTGTCTTAGATGTAACGAACGTAACATCTTCTCCATAGGCCGTTCCCTTTTCATTTGTGGCGTATGCTCGTATGTAATACGTAGTGTGGGACGATAATCCGGTCACATCACTTACAAATGAGGATGTGGCGTTGGCTTCACCAAGATCAGTATGACCAGCGTTCTCGATAGTGGGTTTAGCCGATGTCCCCCAAACGTGCCCATAGTGAGTAATCTTGTCAACATTGCCAAGAGTTGTCAATGTGCCCTTAGCCCGGGCCGTAGTTGCAGTAACATTATCTACGGAACCCGTTGACACACCTGGTATAGAAGGAAGCCCGTTGGTCGTAAAAGAAAGAGTTTTCTCGCTATATGCCAATCCCACACTGTTCTCGGCGTATGCCCTGAAGTAGTACTTTGTCTCCGACTTTAAGTTATTGGCTATGCTCTCATAAGCTTCAGCTGTCGTACAGTCGCCAAGGTTGGAGAAATTGTCTTCTATTGTGGGCGTTGCATTTTCACTCCAGCAAAAACCGTATCTTGTAATTCTGTCACTGCCGACGGACATGACAGTCCCGTGAAGAAGCGCAGAATTGTATTTAATATCTGACACAGATTCGACGGTTACCGTAGGTGCCTCGTTAACGGCAACGTCCATTTTGACCGGAATGGATACTTCGCCGCCATTCGTGGCGAAGACAATACTTGCATCATAATGCCCTGCCGATAATCCTTCCCGTGAAACTATCGCCGTGATGTAATCAGTTGTCGTAATTGAACCGTCACTCTTTGACAATGTCAGCCAGTTCTTACTTGATGACGCCGTATAGCGAAGAGAACCGGTGGCCGTATTGGTGAGTAATAGCTGCTTGGAGTTTATCAGTGTTCCAAAGTCCAATTCTGAAGGTTCTACGGAAAGCTTTATTCCGTTTACGGAAATTGAGACGACAATGGTTGCGCTTCCTCCGTTGGAACCTATCACAAACGACTCGGAATAGTTTCCTTGCTCAAGCTTTGAACGGTCAGCAGTAACAACCAACGTGGACTTTCCTTTCTCAGTCTCGCCCTTGTCAGGTGAGCATGTTATCCATTCAATATTCTCGCTTACTGTCCATTTAAGGACCCCTTTCCCTGAGTTGTTTATATCAATTGCTAGCGTGCTAGTTTCACTACCGAAGCTCAACACATTTGTACTGACAGAAAGAATAGGCTGAATGGGGTTAAGAGCGATTTGAACATTTGAACACATGTTCGCTCGAACCATAACCTTCTGAGTTTCGCTCTCATAGTTATCTTTTGTAAAAGAAAGAGTATACTCTTGTGACTCTAGTTCCTCGAAAGAAAAACTGCCGTCTTTCCCTGTCAGTTGCGAAGATCCGCCTGGTGTCAATGTTACTTTTACTCCGGGAATGGCTTCTTTAGATGTTCCATCCACTACAACTCCGGCGATGCTCCCGAGAGTTGATATTTCCGGTTCGCTGCAAGACAAACATAATGAGATAATAGCGAAATAGACGAATGAAAAATGTTTCATTAGCTAGAAAGAATAAGTTGCAGAAATCCCTACGCCGCCATTGTAATATGTTATAGGTGACATTGAAATTCGGTTGTTCCTAATAATAATATAACTCGCACCCGGGGCGGCCAGAGCGTCGACTAAATTCCATATATACACTGCCGCAGTACTCCCAATGCAGATATTACGTACAGTTGCGAATTGATTCGCTTTCGCCTGATAAAAACGTATGATGTTTGCATCATGCGTCTGACTCATGTATTTCACGTAATCCCTTCTTTGAGTCTCGGCATATACCATTCCTACAGCAGCAACCAGTGTTCCCCCCATCATAAAACCGCCTTTTGTATATGACCCTTTGTACATTTGTCCCCAACCAGGAACAATGCAGGATCGCCACATTGACTGGATGCCATAGTTATTCGATACTTCGATAACCGAAAAATCTGATCTCGTTCCGACTCTTTCTACCGCGTATAAGGCGTAATAATCAAGATTCTGTTTTCCGGATATGCTGACAGTTTTCCAGTATTCATCCACGCGTCTCGAATGAATTGGAGCCGCAGAGCCCTCAACTAGTAATTCTATCGAATATTCATCATATCCTGAATAATCTACATGCCCGTCGGAATCGTATTTCTGCTTACTCTTATCAGAATACACCTCATTTATGCTTACTTTATCAGTGCGTTCGACATTAGATGCAAGTTCTTTCAATGAATAAGCTCTGGCACCGTCAAGAGTAGATGAGGCATCAGTGTGGACAACAACGAAATACATCGTTTGATTACCGGAAGGTGGACTTCCTATCCATTTTGCTCGTGGTGGATTCCCTGCTGTCGCTGGAATCGTAACAAGCAATACTAGTATAAGGGAACAAAGATAGTTTCTCATCTTGCTACTGTTGACCTAAAACCGAAAGTATTCTTTCACGGAATTTATCATGGCGCTGGTCAATTCTCGCTCTATCTTCCTGAGAAATGCACTCTTTGACACTTGATTCAATCTGACTTGCAAGTTCTGAATCGGTTCCCTTATACTCCATACAGACGTAAACAGTGAATTGTCGATTATCTCCGAAATACCTTGAAGTCTCAATTGTATGAGTATTATGCAAAACTTGCTGGGCAATCGTAGTGCCATAAGTGTTACCCTCAGCAGATTGATCTGAAACAGATTGACCATCAGCAATACCACCGGCATACTGTTCTAAGGAAACTGCAACTTCTTCCGTCGCAGCCAGAACTGCCGCCTCAATTTTTCTGGCAAACATCGCTCTTGCTTGAGCTTCTGCCAAACTCGTTGCGGCTGATTCTTTGAAATGCGTGGCCATTCCATAAGCTCTGATGGTCGGCTTCTTTTTATAAAGAGAAATACATGTCTCTTCTTCGAGTTTTTGTCCGTAAGGTGTTGTGTTCGATACCTTTTTTGTAGAACCACAGGAAGTCGCCATAATTAATACAGCCAACAAGGAGAAGATTTTAATGAGTTTCATCACCATAAACGATTTAAAGTATTCGGCAGGCTCGTAATCCGAAAAAAAATAAAGAAAGTGCGGGCCTCCATTAACTCTTACTCTCTAACTGGGCTCTGGACTGCCTCTGAATGAATAAGAATGGAAAATGCTCACACTTTCTGCTATAAGGTGAGCACAAGCTCATTCTATAGCCAAGTGAGAGCGCTTCACTCTTCCCATTCAGTTGAATTGTCCAGATTCAGTTAGAAGGAATCGTTAAACGCTTTCTATATGTAATACTGCGCAAAGTAGCGATGCAAATTTAATCTTTTTTTGTTATCAATGGTGTACACTTAATATTTATATATTGTTCTTTAATAATGTCGACAAAGAGATGATTGGATGGTATTTAAAACATCCGTTGCGGCTGGTATAAGGGTAAAAGACAACATCTTGTTACGCGACACATCGAGCCGGAAGGCGGTGCTGATGCTATGATAACTTTGTCTATGCCGATGCAGGCCTTGGCAGATTCTGCTCTCCGTGCCGGGATAGGCGAAGACATGGATATCGCATCCGGTTGTGTTGTGGTGATGGAAGTTGCCACCGGTGCTATCAGGGCCATGGTAAACCTTTCCAGAGGGACGATGCCTTATGATTCTGACCGGCTCTGGGAGCGTTACAACGATGCGATTGCACATTCTTATGAGCCGGGAGAGGTTCTTCAGACCATGACTCTGGCCTCTGTGTTCCGCGACGGGCACCTCCATTCCCTGAGTACAAAGATGCCAACCAGCCACGGGATTATACCTTATATGAGCCAAGACGCCCGACTGACAAATTATGAGCGTCAATTCAAGACCGACAGCATCTCCGTTTTGGATGCATTTGCCATATCGTCACACTATAGCATGGCCCGCCTGGCCACAGATGCTTATGAAGAGTCCACAAAGTATTATGCGACAGGCCTCCGGCACTTCTGTCTGCCTGCTAAAACTGACATTGGCATTGAGGGACTCGGGGAAGTGGATATTACCAATCCGGAAGGTGCTTACTGGACCGACAGCACTTTGTCTTGCATGGCTAATGGTAAATGTATCTCTATGGTCCCGATGGACATCTTGTCGTTCTACAACACCATTGCGAACAAGGGACAGATGGTGCAGCCGTACTTACTTGAAAAGTATTGGAATAACGGCGACACGACCCTTTGCCACTCCAATGGAGGGGACATCTTGAGACGAGATGTGCTTTCTGGCGGAGTAGCGGATTCGCTGACCCGGGCCCTGGTGGCCGTCACTGAATCCGGGACCGGATCCGTGCTCAAGGAGGCCCGCTGCACGGTGGCGGGAAAGACCGGGACTTCAAAGCAGGTTATGCGAGTTTCTACCGATGAAACAGGACATCCACTGGACCCCTATTGCGATGAGGAAGGCAGATTCCAGACCGCTGCGACATACGCCGGATTCTTCCCTGCAGAAAGCCCCCGGTACAGCATCATCTGCGTGCTATACTCCCGCCCCTGCAATAAGACTTACTTTGGCGGGACTCTTCCTGCACTTATAGTAAAAGACATTGTTGACGGAATAGAACTATAGTTGACCGTTACAGCACCTTCTTAAGATACTGTCCGGTGTACGATTCGGGGCAGGCGGCGACTTGTTCCGGGGTGCCGGAGCAGATTATGGTCCCTCCGGCAGCTCCGCCCTCCGGGCCCATATCCACAAGATAATCCACACTCTTGAGGACATCTAGGTTGTGTTCTATGATTACGACTGTATTCCCCTGGTCCACAATTTTCTGGAGCACCTCCATCAGCCGCTTGATATCGTCAAAATGGAGGCCGGTAGTGGGCTCGTCCAGCAGGTAAAGGGTCTTGCCGGTGCTCTTGCGGGAGAGCTCGTTTGCAAGTTTCACCCGCTGGCTTTCGCCGCCGGACAGGGTGGTTGAGGGCTGCCCCAGTTTGACATATCCGAGCCCGACATCTTCCATCGCCTTCAGGCGTGGATATATGAACGGATGGGATTTGAAAAATTCGCACGCCTGCGATACCGTCATTTCCAGCACGTCGTTTATGTTTTTCCCTTTGTAGCGGACTGCCAGGGTGTCCGGTTTGTAGCGCTTGCCTCCGCACTCCTTGCAGGTGACGTGAGCCGGCGGCAAGAACCGCATCTCTATCTCCTGCACGCCCGCCCCCTTGCACGACTCGCAACGGCCTCCGACGGTATTGAAAGAGAACCTGCCCGCCTTGAAACCGCGGATTTTGGCATCCGGAGTTGAGCCGAACAACTCGCGTATTGCGGTAAAGACATTTATATATGTTGCCGGATTGCTGCGTGGGGTGCGCCCGATGGGCTGCTGATCCACCTCTATCACCTTGTCTATGTGCTCCAGCCCCTCCAAAGAATCGTATGGCAGCACCGGATACATAGAGCGGTTCAGTTTATTGCTTAGGATGGGCATCAGCGTCTCGCTCACCAGCGAACTCTTTCCGCTCCCGGAGACGCCGCTCACCCCAATCAGGCAGCCGAGCGGCAGCGACAGGGTTACATCCTTCAGGTTGTTGCCGCGCGCCCCCTTGAGCACCAGAAAGTTTCCGTTTCCGGGACGCCGCACTGCCGGTACCTCTATCGATTTGCGGCCCAGCAGATAGTCCAGCGTGCTTGTAGGCGGGGCTGACGCGATGTCGGCCGGAGAGCCGTTGTAGAGCAGTTCTCCGCCCAGCTCGCCCGCTCCGGGGCCCAGGTCCACCAGCCAGTCGGCCTGCTCCATTATCTCGCGGTCGTGCTCCACCACCATCACGCTGTTCCCCTCGTCGCGGAGCTTTTTCAGAGAATCGATAAGTTTATCATTATCCCGCTGGTGCAGCCCTATGCTGGGCTCATCCAGGATATAGAGTACGTTGACCAGCTTGCTGCCTATCTGTGTCGCCAGCCGGATGCGCTGGCTCTCCCCGCCGGAGAGGGTTGCCGTGGGGCGGTCCAGCGAGAGATATCCCAGCCCTACCTCCTTCAGGAACCCGACCCTGTCGCCAATCTCTTTCAAAAGCGACGCAGCAATCAGGTTCTGACGCTCTGAAAGCCGCGCCGGCAGGCCGCGCACCCAGTCATACAGGGTATCGATATCCATAGCCGCCACCTGGGCGATATTAAGACCGTCTATCTTGAAGCATAGCGACTCGCTGCGAAGACGCGTACCGCCGCACACGGGGCACACTTTCTCTTCCAGAAAGCGCTCCTTGCGCGCCATCACCTCCTCACTGTCACTATCGGTATTCATCGTGCGGGCGATAACTCCCTCAAAACTAACCATCTGCTGATTAGACCCCGTTCCTACCCTGAAAAGCTCTTCAGAGCCGTAAAGCAGCACCGACATCGCCTCCTCGGGGATATCTTCTATGGGAATATTCAGCGAAAAGCCATACTTCTTTGCCACCGCCTCCACCACCTCGAACAGGGAGTTCTTGCGATAGGGCCCGAGAGGCGCGATTCCTCCCGCCATTATGGAGATATGTGGATTGGGGATAATTTTGTCTGGATCCATGCTGGCCACCTTGCCCAAACCGCCGCAGTGCGGACACGCCCCCTGCGGAGAGTTGAAAGAGAAGGTGTGCGGAGCCGGAACGCTGAGCGACATCCCGGTATCGGGACAGACATAATTCTTGCTCAGGAAGCGCAAGGGACCGCCCCCGTATTCCATTATGGCAATGCTTCCTTTGCCCTGGTTCAAAGCCGTCAGTACCGACGATGAAACCCTGTTACGGCTCCCCTCGTCGGGGAGCAATTTATCCACCACAAGATATATGAAGTGGGTTTTGTAGCGGTCCAGCGGCTCTATACCGGCCAGGTCGCAGATTTCGCCATCCACAAGCACCTGAGTATAGCCCTTCTTGACGAGATGGTCAAAAAGGTCCTTATAGTGCCCCTTGCGGCCCGATACCAGCGGTGCCATCAGCAGTATCTTCTGCCCGGCGTACTGATTCAGAATCATATCCACAATCATCGCGTCGGAATAGCGCACCATCTCCTTGCCGGTCGCGGGCGAGAAGGCCTGCGAGGCCCGGGCATACAGCAGGCGGAAAAAGTCGTATATCTCCGTCACCGTGCCGATGGTGGAGCGGGGGTTGCGCCCGGTTGTCTTCTGCTCGATGGCCAGGATGGGACTCAGGCCACGAATGTCATCTACATCGGGCCTCTCCAGCATCCCCATGAACTGACGCGCATAGGTGTTGAGGGTATCGACATAACGCCTCTGCCCCTCTGCATAAACGGTGTCAAACGCCAGCGAACTTTTGCCGCTGCCGCTCACTCCCGTGACCACAACCAGCGCATCCCGCGGTATCGACAGCGAAATGTTCTTGAGGTTGTGCGAACGCGCACCTATGATTTCAATATGATCCATAGTGGATGTAATACGCTATAAAAAAGGATTGTGGAGCTTCTCCTCCTCAATCGTGGTGTCGTGGCCGTGGCCCGGCAGAAGCCTTGTCGCGGGGGGCATCGGCAGTATCTCGCGCCGAATGCTCTCTATCATCTGGTCGTGGTCGCCTCCGGGGTGGTCGGTACGGCCCACGGAACCGCAAAATATGGTATCGCCACAGAACATCAGCCCGTCCGCCGCCAGATACAGGCACACGCACCCCTGGGTGTGGCCAGGGGTCTCAATCACCTCAAACTGGAGACCTTCCGGGAGGCCAGCGCACTGCGTGATGTCAAGTATCGGCCCGGTATAAGGCTCATACGGGAGTCCCAGCATCTTGCTGAACCCATCCGCCCCTTCAAAGACCGACTGGTCCTTGGGATGCATAAACACAGGCACCTGATAACGCTGCGCTGCGTCTTGCAACCCGAATATGTGGTCAAAATGGCCGTGTGTGAGCAATATCGCCTCAACCTGAAGCCCTTCCTGTTCTATGAAACCGGCCAGGCGTTCCTGCTCACGGGAAGTTATTGCACCCGGATCTATTATCACGCACTGCCGGTTTTCGTTCCAAACGACATACGTGCACTCCCTCAACGGGTTGAAGTAAAAAACCTTGTACATACCACAAAATTACAAACTCTTTTGCTAAATTTGTATGGTAATCAAAAAACAGGGTGCATTATGCATATAGCGATAGCAGGCAATATTGGCAGCGGCAAGACTACCCTCACCCGCTTACTCTGCCAACACTTCAAATGGACTCCCCGCTTTGAACCAGTTGACCATAACCCCTATCTCGCAGATTTTTACGAGGATATGGAGCGATGGGCGTTCAACTTGCAGATCTATTTCCTGAACAAGCGCTTCCGCGACATAGTTGAGATCAGCCGGAGCGACGATGTAATTGTACAGGACCGCACGATATACGAAGATGCCAACATATTTGCCCCCAACCTGCACGATATGGGGCTTATGAGCAGCCGCGATTATGACAACTACCGCGACCTGTTTAACCTGATGATATCCCTGGTGGATGCTCCCGACCTGATGATTTACCTGCGCAGTTCCATCCCCAACGTGGTGGGAAAAATCCAGAAACGTGGACGCGAATACGAGAGCAGCATCCGTATCGACTACCTCAAAGGGCTGCACGACCGTTACGAGAAGTGGATTGAGAATTACACAGATGGCAAACTGCTAATACTGGACGTGGACAAACTCAACTTTGAAGAGAATCCCGCCGACTTCAGCACCGTCTGCGACCTTATAGAGGCCCAGCTGAACGGCCTCTTTTAACCGTTAGAACATCACGCCCACAGCAATAGAGGCGCAGAGCCTGCCGCCCTTGATAGTCATCGGCATCATATGGACGAGGCTGAGTTTTGCGTAGGTAGAGAGCAGGCTGTTCATGTGGAAAGAGTACTCCAGATCGGCGGAATTCCTGTAGAAAAACCGGCCCAGATATTCCGCTTCATCTTCATACATCTTCTTAAATAGTGCGTCGCCATCTAACTCATAGCGGGGCTTTCCCGTATAGTTGTTCCCCATGCTGACCCTGGCCAACAGGGTGCTTTCATTCGCAATCTGGATATTCTTGCCAACGAACACATACGGCAAGAAAGAAAGGCTGGAAAACCGGCCCTCAAGACCGGCGACCCGTTTGGCAGAAGTAGAAGTCATGTCTATTCCGGCGCCGAATTCAAAGTCGTAGCTGCTATCCTTAGCATCGGTATAGAGGGTATAGTCTGTATGCAGATTCATGATGCCGCCACGGCCAATGATATCCGCCATCCCTTCTCTCCAGCGATAGCGATTGAAATCTATATCAAAGTTGAACTTGCGGTTGCGATTTTCACCAAAAAGGCCCTGCACATCCATGCCGATTACATATTTGTTCACAATACCCAAGGTGAAATCCCCCTCGTCAACCCGGGTAGCACCAGTGTCAAACGACAGCTCCATCAGCCACTGCCTGTTTCCCCACATGCGGTTATACTGGAGGTCCACCCCAAAACGGTTTGAGATATAGTCCAGGCGTTCAGCTCCTATGGCACCACTCACCCAGCGAGGGGTGGAATCGCCCAGTCCCTTCATGAAGGCCAACCTGACGGGGCTCTCAGAGTCAGAAGTCAGCGTGGTTTTTGCCGGATTTAAGCGATACCGGAGCGTCATCCCCACAAGATTGTCATCGTCTATGAGATAAGTAGCGCTGGGGGCCAGCTCCATATCAAAAGAGCCGTAACGGCTTCGCGGATCGACGCTCTTGACGGCGGAGCGACCCTGTGTGTGGAGGGCCATACCCACAGAAAGCTGGCCGTCAAGCATCAGCGGAGCTGCTGCAGATACTTCAATATCAGCCTCATTGTGCCTCCATGAGAAGGACTCAGAGGTGTTCTGGGCCAAAAAGAAGGGCATATCCCAAGTCACTTCGTAGAGCGATGTATTGTAATTGCACTTGCGCAGACGGTCGCGGGACAACGACACTTTTGCTGCGACCGTGAACCCCTCGATATCCATCAGCATATCGCCGCCAAGGTTGAAGCCGGAAATCGTACGCGCCCCCCACGAATCGGTAAAATTACCGGTCTGAAGGTCGTAGCCGAGCGATACATAGCGCCACAGCAACATCTCATCACGGGCAAGTCCGGCGGCGTTGCCGCTATTGTACCAAAGGGCCCGTTTCTGGTTCAGATTATACTCTGCACGGTCCTTGATCTCCTGGGAGAAAACCAGACCCAGCGTCATAAACATACAAAAGGCCGTCAAGAGAATTCTTTTCATCGCTTAATTAATTGTCTTGATATGCTAATTTATGCAAATTCCTTCTCATAACAAAACATGACGCACGTCAGGAGGTCCTGACGTGCGTCATGTTTCTGCCTAAGACAGATTATTCTGCCTTGGGTGCCTCCTCTGCGGGAGCCTCTGCAGCAGCCTCTGCCTTGGGAGCAGATTTGCGGCTACGGCGGGTAGCGGGCTTCTTGGCAGCCTTCTTCTCGGTAGCTGCGAGTGCAGCCTCGTTGAAGTCAACCAGCTCGATGATAGCCATATCGGCTGCATCACCCTCGCGGAAACCGGTCTTCACGATGCGGGTGTATCCGCCCGGACGGTCGCCAATCTTCGGAGCCACTACGCGGAACAACTCGCTGACAGCCTCTTTTTGTTTGAGATAGCTGAAAACAGTGCGGCGGGAGTGGGTCGAATCGTCTTTGGATTTGGTGATCAGCGGCTCGACATACATCCTCAGAGCCTTTGCCTTTGCCAAAGTGGTCTCGATCTGCTTGTGCATGATCAGAGAGCAAGCCATATTGGAAAGCATAGCTTTGCGGTGACCGCTTTTGCGTCCCAGATGGTTAATTGACCTATTGTGTCTCATATTCTGTTATTCTTTTTTATCAATGTTGTACTTAGATACATCCATCCCAAAGTTGAGCTTGAGTTTCTGCTCTACCAGGAATACCACCTCGGTGAGTGACTTCTTGCCAAAGTTGCGCAGTTTCATCAGCTCCTCCTTCTTATGCGAAACCAGGTCGGCGATGGTCTCGATATCAACGGCCTTGAGGCAGTTGAGAGCGCGGACGGATATTTCCAGATCCTGAAGCTTGGTCATAAGATGGTGGCGGGTGCGGAGCGACTCCTCGTCAAGATTCTTGCTCTCGGGGGCCACATTCTCTTCAAGGGTGATCTTGTCGTCGGAGAACAGCATGAAGTGATAGATAAGTATCTTAGCCGCCTCTTTGAGTGCATCCTTGGGAGAGATGGAACCATCGGTGGTGATTTCAAGAATCAGGCACTCGTAGTCGGTCTTCTGCTCTACTCGGCAGTCTTCCCTGCGGTAGTTGACATTCTTGATGGGGGTGAATATCGAGTCAATTGCTATAGTATCAACCGGAGCTTTGTCGTCTTTGTTCTCGTCGGCAGGTACATAACCGCGACCCTTACCCACGGTGAAGTCCATAACGATTTTCACGCTGGGCTCCATGGTGCAGATGTGCAGGTCGGGGTTGAGTACTGCGAACGAAGAGAGACTCTTCGCCAGGTCAGAAGCAGTGAATTCGGTCTTTCCACTAACAGTCACGGTAGCAGTTTCGCCCTCTTCAGTCTCAATCATTCTCTTCAGACGAATTTGCTTGAGGTTGAGGATGATGTCCACCACATTCTCTACCACACCGGGGATAGTGTCAAACTCGTGCTTGACACCCTCAATGCGGATGGATGTAATGGCAAAACCCTCCAGCGACGAGAGCAATATGCGGCGAAGCGCGTTACCCACGGTGGTTGCGTATCCCGGCTCCAGAGGGCGGAATTCGAAACGGCCGAAAGTATCGGTAGCTTCAAGCATTATGACCTTGTCAGGTTTTTGGAATGCTAAAATTGCCATAAGTTGTTTGTGTTATTTGGTGTTAGTGTTAATTCACGCTACTACTTGGAGTACAACTCGACGATAAGCTGCTCGTTGATTGTTTCGGGGATCTCGCTGCGCTCGGGAACGTTGAGGAACTTGCCGGCACATTTGTCTGCATCCCATTCAATCCATGAGTACTTGCCAGTACCGCGGCTGAGACTGTCCTGAATAACTTCAAGGCTCTTGGAACGCTCGCGTACGGCAACCACGTCGCCGGGGCGGATGATAGTTGAAGGAATGCTGCAAACCTCACCGTTGCGGGTGATGTGGCAGTGGCTTACCAGCTGACGTGCGGCAGCCCTGGTGGGAGCGATGCCCATACGGTAAACCAGATTGTCGATGCGGGACTCGAGCAGTATGATGAGGTTCTCACCAGTACGGCCTTTCATCCTTGCAGCCTTCTCGTACATTGAACTGAACTGACGCTCCAGCAGACCGTAGGTATATTTAACTTTCTGCTTCTCTGCCAGCTGGGTACCGTACTCAGAAGTTTTTTTGCGCTTCTTGGCCAGGCCATGCTGTCCCGGAGGATAGTTCTTCTTGTCCAGATATTTGTCCGGTCCGTAGATCGGCTCTCCAAATTTACGGGCTATTTTGGTCTTGGGCCCTGTATATCTTGCCATATTCTGATTCGATTTTAGAGATTAAACTTTACGACGACCTTTGGGACGGCAACCATTGTGCGGCAGAGGAGTAACATCGATGATCTCAGTGACCTCGATACCCTCGGTGTGCACGGTGCGGATAGCCGACTCACGGCCTGAACCGGGACCTTTAACATAAGCTTTGACCTTGCGAAGACCCAGATCGTAAGCGACCTTCGCAGCGTCCTGAGCTGCTACCTGAGCTGCATAGGGAGTGTTCTTCTTGGAACCCCTGAAGCCCATCTTACCAGCAGAAGACCAGCTGATAACCTGACCTGTACTGTTGGTGATAGTAACGATAACATTGTTGAAAGTTGAAGAGACATGAAGTTGTCCGTAAGCATCAACCTTAACAACTCTCTTTTTGTTTGTTGTTGTCTTTTTAGCCATAATTCAAGTCTCCTATTTAGTAGCTTTCTTCTTGTTGGCGACAGTTTTCTTGCGGCCCTTGCGGGTACGTGCATTGTTTTTGGTGCTCTGTCCGCGAACGGGAAGACCGACACGGTGGCGGATGCCGCGATAGCAACCGATATCCATCAGTCGTTTAATGTTCATCTGAACCGAAGAGCGAAGCTCGCCCTCGATCTTGTATTCCTCAGCAATCTTAGAGCGGATTGCTGCAATCTGATCGTCGTTCCAGTCCTTTACCTTGATGTTCTCGTCGATGTTGAGCTCAGAGAGAATCTTGGTAGAAGAGCTGCGACCGATACCGTAGATATAGGTCAAACCTATAACTCCGCGCTTGTTTTTTGGTAAGTCAACTCCGGCTATACGTGCCATAATTTATGTTACTTTATTGATTATTCGTTAAAAATTATGCTTGACGCATTTTGAATTTCGGATTCTTCTTGCAAATAACATACAAGCGGCCTTTACGCTTAACGATCTTGCAATCGTCACTACGCTTTTTGATGGAAGTTTTAACTTTCATTGTGTTGAAGTATTTAATGTTATTTATATCTGAAGGAAATTCTTCCTTTGGTCAAATCATACGGAGACATCTCTACTTTAACCTTGTCACCAGGCAATATCTTGATGTAGTGCATGCGCATCTTGCCCGAAATGTGGGCGATTATCACGTGGCCGTTGTCGAGCTCTACGCGGAACATAGCGTTTGACAGCGCCTCTATGATTGTTCCATCTTTCTCTATTGCTGACTGTTTTGGCATAAATACTTGTTATCCGTTGATTTTGATTATTATTTATTATTCTCTATAAAGTCAAAGGTGGTCAATCGCTCGGCAGCGCCTTTGCGCACCACTACTGTCATCTCAAAGTGAGCCGACTTCTTGCGGTCTGCAGTATAAACACCCCAGCCGTCGTCGTCAAGATATACATCTTTCACACCTTGATTGATCATGGGCTCTATGCAGATTACAGAACCTTCAGGGAGCTTTACTCCGTGTCCGCGGCGTCCGTAGTTGGGCACCTCGGGGCTCTCGTGCATATTGCGCCCGATGCCGTGACCCACAAGTTCCCGGACCACCGAATAACCGCGCTCTTCGCAATAGCTCTGAACGGCGAATCCGATGTCTCCGGTGCGTGAGCCCGCCCTGGCGGCCTCAATACCTTTGAACAGTGAAGCCTTAGTAGTATCCAGAAGTGCCTGGTCAGCCGCACTAAGTTCTCCACATCCAAATGTATAGGCCGAGTCTCCGTAATATCCCTTGTAAACCGTGCCGCAGTCCACCGAGACTATGTCGCCCTCTTTGAGCTCATAGTCAGAGGGGAAACCGTGCACCACATACTCGTTGACCGATATGCAAAGGGAGTACGGATATCCGCCATAACCCAAAAAGCCGGGCTGTGCACCGTTGTCGCGGATAAACTCCGCTGCCAGTGCGTCAAGATCCTTGGTCTTGACCCCGGGCGCGATGCTGCGGCCCACCTCGGCGAGCGTACGGGAGACGATAAGTGCGTTCTCCCTGAGCAGCGCTATTTCTTCTTCGGTTCTGACTTTGATCATTTCTACCTTACGTACCTTATAAGAATGTTACATTCCAGAACGACCCTGGAGACGGCCAGTCTTCATAAGTCCGTCGTAGTGACGCATAAGCAGGTGGCTCTCGATATGCTGGAGGGTATCCAGGATAACGCCCACAAGAATCAGCAGCGAGGTGCCGCCGTAGAAGTGTGCGAACTGGTTGTTGACTCCGAGCAGCTGGGCAAATGCAGGCAGGATAGCCACAAGTGCCAGGAATATGGAACCGGGGAGCGTAATGCGTGACATAATGGTGTCAAGATAGTCGGCTGTCTTCCTGCCTGGCTTAACGCCGGGGATGAAACCACCGTTCTTCTTGAGATCTTCTGCCATGTTGGTGGGGTTGATGGTCACCGCCGTGTAGAAGTAGGTGAAGATAATCACCATCAGGGCGAAGATGAAGTTATACCAGAATCCAACGGAGTTGTTGAGCACAGCTGCAAGGCCCTTGGTCACGTTGAAACGGGTAAACAGCAGGGGGATCAGCATCATAGCCTGTGCAAAGATGATGGGCATAACACCTGCCGCATTCACCTTCAGGGGGATGTTGTTCTTGACGCCGCCGTACATCTTGCCGCCGACTACGCGCTTAGCATACTGTACGGGCACCTTGCGGACAGCCTGTACCAGAGCGATGGTAGCCACAAACACGAAGAAGAGTACCACGATCTCAACGATGAACATCAGGATACCGCCGGTGGTGTTGGTGAACTTCTCCATAAGCTCCAGGTAGAGAGCCTGAGGGAGACGGGCCACGATACCGATCATGATGATCAGGGATATACCGTTACCCACGCCGCGGTCGGTGATGCGCTCACCCAGCCACATTACAAACATGGAACCGCCCAGCAGGATGAGGGTAGCCAGGAAGGCGTACCAGCCGCTGCCCATCTCCACCAGAAACGCACTTGCGGGAAGCTGTGCGCGCATGTTGGCGATGTAAGCGGGACCCTGGATGGCGAGAATCACGATTGTAAGATATCTGGTATACTGGTTCATTTTTCTGCGGCCGCTCTCACCCTCGCGCTGCAGGCGCTGGAAGAACGGGAACATCACACCCAGAAGCTGGATGACGATGGACGCAGAAATGTACGGCATAACGCCCAGCGCAAACACCGAGGCGTTGCCGAAAGCACCACCCGAGAACATGTTCATAAGGCCGAGCAGGCCCTCGGATGATTGTCGCTGGAGGTTGGAGAGCTGGGAAGCGTCGATTCCGGGAATCACGATGTAGCAACCCAGTCGATAGACTGCTATCAGCGCGATGGTATAGAGAATCCTCTTGCGCAGCTCCTCAATCTTCCAGATATTCTTTAATGTCTGAGTAAAACTTGCCATAGTCTTTAAAGAACTGTTGTTGTACCCTCTTTAGCCTCAATCTTGGCAATCGCACTCTTGCTGAATGCGTGGGCGGTGACATCCAACTTTGCAGTCAGGTCGCCGTTGCCCAGCACCTTGACCAGGTCGGTGGGACGAACCAGCCCTGCTACTACCATATCGTCGATGGTGATGGTAGCGGAACCGATCTTCTCACTGAGAGCCTGGAGAGCCGATACGTTGACTACTGCAAATTCTACTCGTGTAGGGTTCTTGAATCCGTATTTGGGAAGACGACGCTGGATAGGCATCTGACCGCCTTCGAATCCGATTTTGTGGGAATAACCGCTACGTGCCTGGGCGCCTTTGTTACCACGGGTGGCTGTTCCGCCATGTCCCGAACCTTCGCCGCGGCCGATACGTTTGTTCTTCTTGGTAGAACCTTCTGCCGGTTTAAGATTGCTTAATTTCATTATTGTCTTCTCCCTATTTTACTTCTTCAACTTTTACAAGATGACGAACCTTTTCAATCATGCCAGCGGTTACAGGGGTAAGCTCAACCTCTACAGTCTGATGCATCCTGTGAATGCCCAGGCACTGCATATTGGCCTGCTGACGCTTGGTTGCACTGGCGGTACTTTTAATTTGGGTAACTTTTACTTTTGCCATGGTTTGGATCTCCTTAACCGTTAAATACCCTTTCCATAGGAATGCCGCGCAGACCTGCAACAGTGTAGGCGTCGCGCATCTCGCAGAGAGCGGCAACAGTGGCCTTCACCAGGTTGTGAGGGTTGGATGAACCTTTACTTTTTGCAATGACATCATGAACGCCTACAGCCTCGAATACGGCACGCATCGCACCACCGGCCTTTACACCGGTACCGGGCGCAGCGGGTTTCATGAATACGCGGGCACCGCCAAACTTGGCTTCCTGCTCGTGGGGGATAGTCTTCTTGCTCAGAGGGATCTTAACCAGATTCTTCTTAGCATCTTCGATACCCTTAGAAATAGCTGTCGTTACCTCGTTGGCTTTTCCAAGGCCATAGCCTACGACACCGTTTTCATCGCCGACAACGACGATGGCTGCAAAGCTGAAGTGACGACCACCCTTGGTGACCTTGGTCACTCTCTGAACCGCTACCAGTCTGTCTTTAAGTTCCAGATCGACGGTTTTAACCTTTTTAGTATTGATATCTGCCATAGCGCTTAGAATTTAAGACCACCCTCGCGGGCAGCGTCTGCCAAACTTTTAACTCTTCCGTGATAGAGATAGCCTCCGCGGTCGAAAGAGACCGTGCTGATGCCTTTCTCAAGAGCGCGCTGCGCGATGCAGCCACCCACTACCTTGGCAGCCTCGATGCCGGATTTGCCCTTGCACTGCTCTGCGAGAGCCTTCTCGAGCGAAGATGCCGATGCGAGAGTGATGCCCTTGGTGTCGTCTACCACCTGAACATAAATCTGCTTATTGCTTCTGAACACTACCATACGGGGGCGCTCGGGAGTGCCATTAACCACTTTACGGATGCGGTAGTGAACTCTTTGTCTTCTTTCTTGTTTAGTCATCATAATTCATTCCTCCTGTTATTTAGCGGCAGCAGACTTGCCGGCTTTGCGACGCAGCTGTTCTCCGACGAACTTGATACCCTTGCCCTTATAAGGTTCGGGCTTGCGGAACGAACGTACCTTGTGAGCAACCTGACCAAGCAATTGCTTATCGCAACTTTTGAGAATCAAAACCGGGTTTGCACCCTTCTTAACAGCCTCAGCCTCGGCCTTGACCTCCTTGGGAAGCTGGAACTGGATATCGTGAGAATAACCAAGGCTGAAAGTAAGCATCTGGCCCTGGACGTCAACACGATAACCAACACCCACCAATTCCTGTTTGATGGTAAACATCTCGTGGCAACCAGTCACCATATTCGCAATCAGTGCGCGGTACAGACCGTGCATAGAGCGGTGGCGGGGCTGGTCTGTCGGACGAGACAGAGTAATTTCATTTCCCTCTACCTTGACTTCGATGTCGGGATCCACTTTCTGGGACATCTCGCCGTGAGGGCCTTTAACCTTAACCACGTTGTCCTTTGTAACCTCAACGGATACGCCGGCGGGAAGGTGTACAGGTAATTTTCCTATTCGTGACATTATTGTAAGATTTTAATTAATAAACATAGCAGAGAACTTCACCGCCCACGTTCATATCCTTAGCCTCCTTGTCGGTGACAACACCCTTGGAGGTGGAGATGATGGCGATACCCATTCCGTTAAGTACCCTCGGCATATCGTCAGCGCCGGTGTAGCGGCGAAGACCGGGACGGCTTACGCGTACAATCTTCTTGATAGCGGCCTTCTTGGTCTGGGGATGATACTTGAGAGCGATCTTGATGGTGTTTGAAGGGGTGCCTTCAACAACCTTGTACGCGAGAACGTAACCTTTCTCGTGTAATACGCGAACGATCTCGCATTTGAGCTTAGAAGAGGGGATCTCCACAGTCTTGTGGCCCGCTGCGTAAGCGTTGCGAATTCTCGTCAGCAAATCTGCAATTGGATCAGTCATGTCTTTTCTTTTTTTCTTAACCGCGACGCCCTATTATTATATATTGGCGGGCGCCCGATATCCTAATTGTTAATTATATTGAATTCTATCTGTTTACCAACTTGCTTTCTTCACTCCCGGGATGAGGCCTTTGGAAGCCATCTCGCGGAACTGAATACGGCTGATACCAAACTGGCGCATATATCCTTTCGGACGGCCGGTAAGAGAACAACGGTTATGCATGCGGCAAGCGCAGGAGTTCTTCGGCAGTTTGTCGAGAGCAGCCCAGTCACCGGCAGCCTTGAGAGCTGCACGTTTCTCTGCATATTTGGCAACTAATTTCGCGCGCTTTACCTCGCGGGCTTTCATTGATTCTTTTGCCATACTCTGTTATTTCTTGATGTTTTTAAACGGTAATCCAAATTCTTTGAGGAGAGCGTAAGCCTCTTCGTCGGTGTTGGCGGTGGTAACGAAAGTGATTTCGAGACCCATTACCTTGACAATCTTGTCGATGTCAATCTCCGGGAAGATGATCTGCTCCTTGACGCCGAGGGTATAGTTGCCACGTCCGTCAAAATTCTCTGCGATACCCTTGAAGTCACGGATACGGGGCAGGGAAACAGCGATGAGCCTCTCGAGGAACTCGTACATCTTGTCGCCACGGAGGGTAACCTTGGCGCCGATGGGCATTCCACGACGGAGCTTGAAGTTGGAGATATCTTTACGGGATACAGTCTGAACTGCCTTCTGACCAGTAATCGTGGTGAGCTCCTGCTGAGCGACCTCAACCAGCTTGCGGTCCTGGGTAGCCTGGCCGACACCCTCGTTGAGAGTGATCTTGACAAGCTTGGGGACCTGCATTACGGTAGTGTAAGAGAATTGCTTCATCAGATTAGCAACAATCTCTTCGCGATATTTCTTCTGCATGGAAGGGACGTAACCCTTTGCTTTGGGAGTCTCTGCTGCAGGTTTAGCGGCTTTCTTGGGTGCAGTCTTTGCTGCCTTTGCTTCAGTTGCCATTATTTAATCTCCTCTCCTGATTTTTTAGCATAGCGTACAAGTTTGCCGTCCTTGCCAGCGCGGCGACCGATTCTTGTGGGACCGCCCTTGACGGGATCAACAACCTGAAGATTGGAAATATGTATGCCAGCTTCCTGTTTAATAATACCACCCTGAGGGTGCTGTGCATTGGGTTTGGTGTGTTTGCTTACCATATTGATACCTTCCACGATCGCACGGTCCTTATCTTTGAGAACCTCGAGCACCTGACCGGTTTTGCCCTTGTCGTTGCCGGCGTTTACGTAAACCGTATCACCTTTTTTAATATGTAACTTTTTCATAATCGCGCCTAATTAGATTACCTCGGGGGCAAGTGAAACGATTTTCATATAATTCTCACGCAACTCACGGGCAACGGGGCCGAAGATACGGGTACCTACAACCTCACCTGCTTTTGTGAGCAGTACACAAGCATTGTCGTCGAAACGGATATAAGAACCGTCGGGACGGCGGATTTCCTTCTTTGTACGGACTACGACTGCGTTGGAAACGGTACCCTTCTTGGTGTTACCGCCGGGGATAGCGCTCTTTACAGCCACAACAATCTTGTCGCCGACAGTTGCATAACGATGGCGTGTACCACCAAGCACGCGGATGCAGAGAACCTCTTTTGCACCGCTGTTGTCAGCCACTAATAAACGTGTTTCCTGTTGTATCATGATTACTTAACTTTTTCTACGATTTCTACTAATCTCCAGCGTTTGGTCTTGCTGAGGGGACGGGTCTCCATAATGCGGACCTTATCGCCTTCGCTGCACTCGTTCTTGTCGTCCTGTGCGACGAACTTGGTGGTTTTATTTACGAACTTGCCGTAAATGGGATGTTTCTCTTTGGTCTTGACAGCAACGACAATAGACTTGTCCATTTTGTTGCTTACCACGATCCCGACTCTTTCTTTACGAAGATTTCTTTCCATAAGTCAAATCTATTATTTGTTTTCTGCCTTCTTTCTCTCTTCGAGAATAGTAATCATACGAGCAATGTCGCGGCGTGACTTAGCGATAACCGAAGTGTTGTCCAGAGGAGAGATCACGTGATTCATCTTTGTTACAGAAAGGTTGTGCTTTTCAGCCTCGATCCTTTCTTCGAGATCCTTGATGGACATCTCGCGAATTTCTTTAGCTTTCATTTCTATTCTCTTTAATTCATTGATTCAACATAATCCCTTCTTACAATGAACTTGCAAGAAACAGGAAGTTTCTGAGCGCCGAGCTCCAGAGCCTCTTTTGCGATCTGTGCAGGAACACCTTCTGCCTCGAAGATGATGCGACCGGGAGTGATGGGGGCAACGAAGCCTTCAGGGTTACCTTTACCTTTACCCATACGTACCTCAGCGGGCTTCTTGGTGTAAGGCTTGTCGGGGAACACGCGGATCCACAGATTACCCTCACGTTTCATATGACGGGCTATTGCCTGACGGGCAGCCTCGATCTGTTGACCGGTGAGCCAGCAGCTTTCCATTGTCTTGAGACCAAATGAACCGAAAGCGAGTTGGTTGCCCCTGCCCGCGTTACCTTTCATACGGCCTTTCTGCTGCCTTCTAAATTTGGTTTTCTTAGGTTGTAACATTGTCTTGTTATTTAAATAATTGCTAATTATCTGTATATCAGCCCCTTAATAACGCTGGTGGCGGAATTAGGGACTGCAAAGGTATACAAATTCTCCAAACCGGCAAACTTTTTTACAATATTTTTGAAGATTTTCGACCAAATTTTTTAACACTGATTACGCTTAATTTCAGTTCGTTACAAACCTGCATCCGCTCGCCGTTTTGTCAGTTTGCGACAAAATGCGCACGACAAAAAGAGGGTATTGAATTGGGGAGACAAAATTGACATTTACCTGCCACGGGGAGGGGCGACAGGGACGGCTATGAGGCGTGGCACTGTGGTCAGTCGGGACAATTTGCCCCGACCGGCCACTGATATCGAGGGAAGACCACATTCATCGACACACTAACGTGGCCGGTGATTGTCGTGGCGGGGCGCTTCGCGGTTGTCGACGGAAAGGTTGAGGCGGTGTGTGAGCGGTTATCCCTCGGCGGAGCCACCGTCAACATGTCGCGAGTGATGCCGGCTGCTGTTGTTCTTGGCGTGTCGTGGCGGGGATCTTCGCGTTGCCGCCGGCAAGGTTGGGGCGGTGTGTGAGCGGTTATCCTCGGCGGAGCGAAGAGGGCCTGCGGTAGAGCCCCCCGCAGCTCCGACGGGAGATAACCGCTTACCTCCCAGGCAGCCCTTTTCACGAGCAAACCTCTCTCCTGACAATCACCTGCCACAATAATGACTGGCTGAGACCACTCAAAAGCATGGCGCCGCGGTCAGTCGGGACAATTTGCCCCGACCGGCCACAGGAATCTGGGAAAGATCACACCCATCGACACACTATCGTGGCCGGTGAATGTCATGGCGAAGCGTCAAGATTGAGAGCTGCGGCAGTATGCAGGCAGTTATCCCCGGCGGAGCCGCCGTCAACATGTAGCGAGTGATGCCGGCTGCTATTGTTCTTGGCGTGCTGGGGCGGGGCGGTCGTGGTTGTCGCCGGCAAGGGTGAGGCGGTATACGGGCGGTTATCCTCGACGGAGCGAGGAGGGCCTCCGGTAGAGCCCCCGCAGCGCCGACGGGAGATAACCGCCGCCCTCTCCGTAACACGTCCATTAGCAGCCGTATCTTTCACTGAGACGCACGGGCAGAAGCCTTAAGCTTGCAAAGGGTGCTTCGCTCTGTCGCCAGCAGTCCGGCCAAAGCGCCCCTACGTTTTGGCAGGGGCTCCACGAAACTTTGGCGGGAGCGCAACCTTTTTCTTTCCTAATGTCTTAGGCGCCTCCACTGCCGCGGGGACGGGTGTGACCGCCGCGTATTTCCTGGCGCTTTGGCAGGACAGGGCAAACATCTCCCTACTGCTGGCCACAAGATGAATCTGGGTGCTGTCTCGTTCATCATGTGTCCATTAATCCCGACAAAAGCGGAAAAGCGAAACCTCTCGATGAACCAGAAGGCCCCGCCATTCATCTTGTGGCCCAGAAACCGGAGAGAGCAGTGAGGCGGTTATTCTCGGCGGGGCGAGGAGGGCCTTCGGTAGTGCCCCCCGCAGCGCCGACGGGAGATAACCGCCTCCCTCTCCGTAACGTCCATTAACAGCTGGCAGCCGTAATCTTTCACTGAGCCGCACGGGCAGAAGCTTCCGCTTGCAAATGGTTTGTTGCTAACTCTGCGTTCGGCTCCCCTCCATTCAAAAACGCCTATGCTCGGGGACTCGCTTCGCTCAGACATCCCTCGCATGGCCGGCGTTTTTTTCGATACGGGCCGCTTCGCTTTCGCTCAGCAACGCCTCACTCCGAAAATCGCACAAACCATTTCAAGCTACGGCCTTTTCTGCCCGGCAAATGAGTCTCCGCACTGATTCGAGGAATACCTTGGCCGATATATTAACGTGTGTCTGGTGTAGTAGCCTGTGCTCAGTGTCGGGCGGAGGGGGCCGGCAAGCCAGCGGCGGCGGATGTTGTAGGAGCGGTAGTGGGATGTGATGCCGAGGAAGGAGTTGATGGACTGCTCCGGATGCGCCGGGGGATAATGACTCCACGATGCCATCTTACCCTCCATTCGCCTCAGGCAGCGGCTGCCGACGTACCGGCGGAACGGCTTAAGGTAAGCCCCCAGGAATTCTACGCCACGGTAGGCGGAGAAGATCGCTATCTTGTTACGGCTCAGCGACAGGCCGAGGCGGCTCTGCAGAAAGGCGTCCGCCATGGGGATGATTCTCCTGAGTTCCTTTGGCGAGCTGCCTACGACATACGCATCGTCTACGTATCGGCCATACCGGCATCCTCTCGCAAGGTTACCAGATGAGTCGCCGACTACGTAACGGCCATAGCGGGCTCCGTTCGCAAATTCCTCCTGTAAGTCACCTATAACACAAGTGTCACCCACATTACGGCCTCCTTGCATATTCTCCTCCGATGAGCCATCTACGGCATATGTGTCATCTCCAAAATATCCATTCCGGCAGCCTCGCACAAGTTCCCCAGATGATTCTCCTGCTACGTTCGCCTCAGCTACATACCTTCCCTCTCCCACAAGGGACACCATATACTTGTCAAAGACATCCATATACACGTTGCTGAACAGCTGCGATGTAAGGTTGCCGATGGGGAGTCCGCAGCCCGGAGGGGAATGGAACAGGCTCTTGCTATCCGGCAGACCCTCCCAATCGGCTATCGAGCCGCGCCGGTGGCAGTTCTTCGTGGGATCGTCTTGTATGATGACCTCCATCAGGTACTTTACGAGGGGGTAGTCTATCTGCGCGCGGAACGGCTCAATTGCCTCCAGGCTGAGTTCGAACAACCGCTGCCTGTTTATGTGCATGAAGTATCCCTGGATATCCAGCTTGAGGATATAACAAGGTTGTGAATAATTGCAGGACTCCCTGCGGATGCTCTCCTCCAATCTGTATATCCCGTCGTGGGTTCCGCGGCCGGGAATGCAGGAATAGCTGTCGCGGATAAAGGTCGGTATCAGCAGCGGGGCGATATAGTTGTACAGCAGGTGATGCACCACCCTGTCCCTGAACTGCGCGGCGAACACCTCCCTCATCTTGGGGTCGTGAATGATGAAGCAGGTCGATGGACCGGGATGATACCTCCCTGCGAGAATCGTATCCCGCAGGCGGACCAGTTCCACATCCAGGTCGCGTTCAAACCGGAGCTGGTAGTCGCGGCGGCGCTTGTGCCGGCGGGCATCCCGGTATGCCCGGTACAGATCCAGCAGCAGTTGCTGAGGCGGCGTTTCAAAGGCAGGAGCAACTGGCTGGAGATGTTTCACTATTTCACTCATCGAAGGAATGACACATGCTTGTCAAAGACAAGAACTGTCGGCTGGCTGCGTTTAAGAATCTCGTTCATTTCAGAAATGATACATACGAGCGGAAGGCAGAATCCCGCTCATTTCTGATGCGACGCATACGTGTCAAAGATGGGAGCGGAGCCCTTCAAGCGTAAATACTGAAACAGCGCGGACTGATTGCCCGTTGTAGCGGTTGTTGTTGTTCCTGTTGACTTCATCCGAATTGAAGTTCACGTTCCACGCGTTGTTCGGGTTGTCCGTATTGAGGGAAGAAGACCAGTAGTTGCCGTTGGAGGCCGCATTGTTGAGGTTGGTATTGTTCCGGTTGCCAGCGGCGGGCAGGAATCCTCTTACCCCTTATGCCGGCCGCCTGGCCGGGGGCCTCGCAGCCCCCGCTATCGTTTTCCGAAGGGCGGGACTCCCGATTCTTTGGGAATGAAACCCGCTGACCCCGGACGGGCCGGACTTCATTGAATTTACTTGCGCGCTCTGCCGCCAGCGCCCATTATGGCGGTGACGGCACTCCGGCGCCTTCCTTGTTCTTTGACAGGCTCCGCTCCCAGTTTGACAGTTGTCTTATTATATCTTCAGCCATTTCGAGGAAATAAACGTATCGTTTGTCGGGCAGGACTTTGAGGTCACTCAACAGTCGCAGGCTCAGCTCCACGTCCATCATGGCGAGCCTTGCCTTGCGTACATTCAACTCCCTGTCTTCGCCCTTCCCGGCGAGGGTCACCGACAGCAGCGCTCTCTTTGTTACGAGCCGGATATCCTCCCCCAGCGAGTAACGGTAATTCCGCCCGAGCCTTGAGGCCATCTCGGTTGCCTCCACCGCTATCCGATACACTGCCCCGTACACCGGCAGGCTGTTGAAAGATGTATCCCTGCCCGATGCACGGGGCTGCGCTACAAACCCTTTTCGCCATTCCTCGTATGGCGCAAAGTCTATTAACTCATTGAATATAAGCTGTTTATACCCCCCCAGACGTGTTTTCCGCCACCTGGTATCCGGCGGAAAACTTGTCTAACGATGACTGGGGGAACCCGACGCTCAGCAGCGGTCCTTCCAGACCCTTGAGTTCTCGAGCGCTCACCTTGAACGGATGAACCCTTGTGCACAGGAGCCACGCGCTCTTCTGGTACGCCTTATAGAAGGCACCCTCCGGGTATAGGTAAACCCTACCCGGATTGGCGTCTTCCATTGTGCATATTTCAAGTTTAGTCATCCGAAAATTATTTTGACGGCCTTACGGCCGTTTGGGTCGAGGGGCTGCCGCCCCAATGACAAGAGTTTTTGATGATGCACGCATGCGCATGCATCTGACTCGCTGGGCTTACGCCCTTGCGAGTCTTTTATTCTGAAACAGCGCGGACTGATCGCCCGTTGCAGCGGTCGTTGTAGTACCTGCCGACTCCATCCGAACTGAAGTCCACGAACCACGCGCGGTCCGGGTCGCCCGTATAGAGGGAAGAAGACCAGTAGGAACCGTAGGAGGCCGCACCGTCGAGGCCGGTATAGTACCGGTAGCCAGCGGCGGGCAGGAATATGCTGTTTTGATTTGTACCAGTTACCAGATAACCGTTTATTCCGTTCTGTGTTGTCCATGTCCAGTTACACTCGGTTCTTAACTCTGTCCACTCTGCATCGGTAGGCATACGCCATGTACCGCCCCAATTGACTGCTGCTGCGTCATCCTCGGGATCTAATACGGTGTTGTTGTCAACGTTACCATAGGAAGAGTTTGTGCAATACTTCGTCTGTGTGTCGTAAGAACC
>JAFXNQ010000009.1 GCA_017529425.1 Bacteroidales bacterium
GGTCGCTGTGCGTTGTGGAGGGGCGTCGCGAGATCTCCAATGCAGTTGCATGCGGGTTTGTGATTGAACAGTTGTTCTTCTGCCCCGATATTATCCCGGAAAGTGATGTGCAGCAGCTGATTGATGCTGCTTCTGAGGTATTCTCGCTATCAGTTGCCGCCTATGGCAAAATAGCTTACCGGGAGGGGACAGAAGGGGTGGTGGCGGTGCTCAAGACAGCTCCCCGCACTCTGGAGGGCCTGTCGGTGGCCGGTGATGCACTCGTCATCGTTCTCGAGTCGGTGGAGAAACCGGGCAATCTGGGGGCGATACTCCGCAGTGCCGATGCCTCTGGTGCGGCAGCTGTGATAGTTTGCGATCCGCTTACCGACCTCTATAATCCCAATGTGATCCGTGCCAGCATCGGGGGGGTGTTTACCACTGCTGTGGTGGCCTGCTCTTCCAAGGAGGCGGCAGAGTGGCTGCAGGGGAGGGGATTTCAGATAGTCACAGCCCAGCTTCAAGATTCTGAAGTTTACTACGATGTGGATTTTACACGTGCCACGGCAATTGTCTTTGGCACAGAATCCACAGGCCTTACCGACTTCTGGCGCAAGATTTCTGACGCCAAAATCCGCATTCCGATGCTCGGACAGATGGATTCCCTCAACGTGGCAACCTCTGTGGCAATTCTGAGCTACGAGGCGGTCCGTCAAAAGAATATAAAATAGTATCCCGCCATGAAATTAGGCATTATAGGCAATCCTGTGTCGCACAGCCAGAGCCCTAAGCTGTTTGCAGAACTGTGCCCGGGCCAGGGTACCTACGACAAGATAGAGGAACCCGACTTTGAAAAGGCATATGCACGCTTTTTAAGCGACTACGATGCGGTGAATGTCACCATGCCGTTCAAGGAACTGGCCTATTACAAGTGCAAGCCGGACAGCGATGCCGTACGCACCATAAAAGCGGTTAACATCCTCAAAAAGGAGGGCGACAAGGTAGTGGGGTATAACTCAGATTATCTGGGCGTGCGCGATATTCTGGAGAAAGACGGTGCTGCGGGGAAAAGCCTGCTTGTGGTAGGCTGCGGCGGTGCGGCCAAGGCTGCTGCGGTGGCGGCAGTGGATGCCGGCTGCAAGGTGGCGATGACCAACCGCAGCTACGAGAAATGCTACTCTTTTGTGCGCCACAGCAATCTGGATATCGATGTTCTAGAGCTCAAGGATGTGTCTCTGGCGCGCTTTGAATATGTGATTTATGCCATTCCCGCACCCCTGGAGGAGCTAAGCGGCTGGAACTTTGCCGGCAAGCGGGTTTTAGAAGCAAATTATGCCAATCCATGCCTTAGCGGCAGGGTAGTGGCGGACGGTGGAGAATATATAGAAGGAATTGTTTGGCTCAGGGCTCAGGCGGTAGCCGGATTCCGGATAATGTTATTAACTTTGCCCGATATAGAATAAAAATTTTTAAAGATATGGCATCATTAAACAAAGTAATGTTGATTGGAAACGTGGGCAAAGACCCTGAGGTACGGGATTTTGAGGGAGGCTTGCGCAGGGCCAGCTTTACACTTGCTACCACCGAGCAGTTCCGCGACCGCGAGCAGACTGAGTGGCATAATATAATCGCGTGGCGTCAGCTTGCGGATCTTGCAGACAAGTATATCCGCAAAGGCTCTCAGATTTATGTAGAGGGACGCATTACAACCCGCTCTTGGGACGGCAACGATGGTACCAAGCGTTACACTACAGAGATAGTGGCCAATACTATCCAGCTGCTTGGCCGTAAAGGAGATGGCTCCCAGGCAGAGGGCGCATCTGCACCCGCAGCTCCCCGTGCTGCCGCTCCTGCACCTGCTCCAAGACCTGCACCGGCCCCGGCGCCTGCCGCACCGGCAGAGGGTTTTGACTCTTCAGATGTTGACGATTTACCTTTCTAACAACCTAATTTATTTTTACTTAAACAAAGAAATGAGAAGACTTTTTGTTTGTGCGGCAATTCTTTTTGCGTCCGCTTTTGGCGTTGCTGCCCAGGATTGGAGCGTATCTGCCGGTTCAGAAGTTTCTACACAGTATCTCTGGCGCGGTTTTGATATCGCACAGTCCCCGACAATCGTTCCCACCGTCACCCTAAACTACGAGAAAGATGATTTCAGTTTCGAAGCCGGCTATTGCAGCATCACAGAACTTCAGAGAAATCACTATCTTGAGATGGATGCGTGGGCTTCCGTTACTTACAAGGGCATTACATTTATGGCTTTGGAGCAGGGCCTGGGTAACAACCTGGGGCTTGGCGGATACGATGATAATTTTGAACTGACGATTGCTTATGAGTTGCCGTTTGAGTTCCTCCCCGCTTCTATTTCTTGGAATACCTTCGTGGCAGGCGACGACTATAATCTTCAGGCAGATTTTTCCAACCCTTACAAGAGGGCATTCTCTTCATATATAGAACTGGATGTTCCATTCGAGTATAACAATTTCTCTGTGGATGCCACCGTTGGCGCAACTCCTTTTCGTTCTGATTTATACGAGAACGAGGGCGGTTTCAAGTTCTTGAACCTGAGCCTTAAGGCTGGATATAAACTCACTGTAGGTGACAGCTTTGAACTTCCGCTCTATGCCCAGTTTACCCGCAACCCGCTCACAAAGCAAAACTACTTCCTGTTGGGCTGCGCTGTGAACTATACGTTTAACCTGTAATCTGATCGAGGCGGGATAACCGCTGATACACAGCTTTTTACACAAAGACGCTTGCGTATTTTTACGCAAGCGTCTTTGTGTAATGTGCTGAAAGCCAGCGGCAAAAGTGCCACGGGCTTAGATCTTACATACGGCCTTTCAGCTGGGCTGCAAGCTCTTCGTATCCGGGCTTGCCCAGGAGTGCGAACATATTCTTCTTGTACGCCTCTACGCCGGGTTGGTTGAAGGGGTTTACGCCAAGCACGTAGCCGCTGATGCCGCAAGCCTTCTCAAAGAAGTAGAACAGCCATCCGAGGTTGAACTCGTCTACGCGCTCCACATCGATTTTGATTTGCGGCACGCCGCCGTCGATGTGGGCCATGATGGTGGCTTTCATCGCGCCTTCGTTGCACTCCTCCACGCGTTTGCCGGCCAGATAGTTGAGGCTGTCAAGATTATCCTTGTCAAAGGGTATTCGCATCTCGCGCCTGCAGTTGGTGATATGGAGCACAGTCTCGAACAAGGTGCGCTCACCCTCCTGGATGTACTGTCCCATTGAGTGCAGGTCGGTGGTGTTGGTAACGCTTGCAGGGAAGATACCCTTGCCGTCCTTACCTTCACTCTCGCCATATAGCTGCTTCCACCACTCTGACACATAGAGCAGCCTGGGGTTATAGTTCACCAGTATCTCGGTCTTGTAGCCGGCGTCGTAAAACATATTGCGCAGGGCGGCATACTGTATTGCAGGGTTGTCTTCGCTGCGCTCGCCGCAGACCTTCTCTGCCTCCTGTGCGCCGCGTACCATAGCGTCTATGTCGTAACCAGCAAGGGCGATTGCCAGCAGGCCTACGGGGGTGAGAACCGAGTAACGACCGCCGATGTTGTCTTCAATCACAAAAGAGGTGTATCCTTGGGCGGTTGCCAGGGATTTGAGTGCACCGCGGCTGCGGTCAGTGACTGCCACTATGCGCTTAGCGGCCTCTTTCAGACCATATTTCTGCTCTATATACTGTTTGACGATGCGGAATGCAACTGCCGGCTCTGTGGTTGTGCCTGACTTGGAGATAACCACGCATGCAGTGTTTTTGTTCTCGATTACATCCATCAACTCTGCCATGTAATCTTCGCTGAGGCTGTTGCCGGCAAAGAGAATCTGCATTCCTTTCCCGGGGAGAAAGTTGTGGCTGAGGGCGTGGATGGCTGCCTTGGCTCCGAGGTAGCTGCCGCCGATACCTATCACGACCACAGTATCGATATTCATTGCCTGCCACCTCTCGACCACCTCTTTGTAGCCGTCCAGCACATCCTGGGTTATGGTTCCGGGGAGATGGTTCCATCCAAGGAAGTCGTTGCCGGCGCCCTTGCCCCCTTCCAGGGTGTCAAATCCGGCCAGGGCCTTATTCATATATTCATTGAATCGCTTTTCGTCTGCGAATGGCTTGCATCCGCTCTTGTCAATCTTGATCATTGTGCTTTTATTTTGATAACGGAGGACCAAAGGTATATGTTCTGGCCCGAAAAAGAAAATATTTGAAAATTCTTTGTGAAAAAAGAAAATTTCTCTACATTTGCAGTCCCCAAACGGGGTGCTGATTTGCCCAGATGGTGAAATTGGTAGACACGCTACTTTGAGGGGGTAGTGCCTGATTTAGGGCGTGCAAGTTCGACTCTTGTTCTGGGCACAACAAAAAAACAACTGAACATTCAGTTGTTTTTTTGTTGTGCCCCGGGCGCAAAGCGCCGACCGGTTTATCCGGTCATTCCTGCAACGAAATCCGATTCGTTACAGAACATGGCGTCTACGGCATTCCCATCCGTGGAGAAATGCCAGCAATTCCTGACAACCTTGTCAATACCCTTTGCAAACGGGATGTCCAGCCCGAGATCACGGGTCATTTCTGCGAGCAGTTGTTGATCAATCTTCATCCTCATATCCGCCGCCTCTTATGGCTGCCCGGCAACTAAGGTAGTGAAAAGCTGGCAATGTGTATCTCGCCGGGGCAATTGATTGGCGATTATTGTTCAACCCGAAATTCGCTGCGGCGGAGGATGTGGGCTGGACTGGTCTCAGGGGGATATTGACGGCCGGTGCGGGACGATTTTGGCACGCAGCGGACAGCGACCAGCCTCACGGCATCACCAAACGACATCTCGCGGCCGCTGCGAATTTCGGGTAGCGGCAGATCTCACACTTCCCCTTCCGAACAGGGTTGACAGCTGCCGGTCAGCGCCATATAATTGCTGGTTGGCACTCGTAACAGCGGAACCGGGAACATGCCGTAGACTGCCCTGCACGCATTCAGCATTTTTTCTTATCTTTATGGGAAGAAACGTAAATCCTTAATGGTATGAAATCTAACCTTTGGATAATACCGGCGCTGTTCTTTGTGGCGGCGGCCGCTACAAACCTGATAGGGCATACGTCCCTTGCACCTTCTTCCATATCTGAACTAGTTAAGCCGGCCTTGCTGCCGCTGCTTGCGCTGACCACACTGGCGGCTGCCGGCACACCTAACTTTAAAGGACTCAAAACAATTATTCTGGCGCAGCTGTTTGGATGCACCGGCGATATCCTGCTCATTCCAGACGGCTTTATGCCTTTCGTGTGCGGTATGCTGGCGTTCCTGCTGGGACATGTATGTTATATGTCGGTGTTTGGCGGCCGCTCCTGGAAAGGGCTCAAATTATCTACATGGATTATTGCAATAATCGTGATGGCTGCGGCGGTGGCGGGCCTTATTGTCGCTATCGGTATCAAAGGGGCAATGCTTGCTCCGATGGCCGTCTATGGCATGGCACTGATGCTGCTCATCTTCAGTGCATTGATGGGTGTGGTACGCATCGGCGGCAAGGCCTGGTGGATAATCCTCCTTGGCGCATTGCTGTTTACTTTCTCGGATGCGCTGATTGCGACCGGCAGCTTTGGCGTATTGCCGTTCCCGGGCAAGCGTTTTGTTATCATGCTTACCTATATCGTGGCCCAGAGTCTTCTGGCTGCAGGTTTCCTGAGACTGAAAAGCCTCGATAGCAACATACGGAAAAATCGCTAACTTTACAGATTGTAAAAAATCAAAACCATGTTAGAAGAAAAGATACAACAGGACATAAAGGCTGCGATGCTGGCAAAGGACAGCGTGGCTCTGGCCTCTGTGCGTGGCATAAAGGCTGCGATATTGCTGGCAAAGACCAGCGAGGGTGCTAAGGAACTGGACGATGCGGCAATCGTGAAGATTATCCAGAAGCTGGTGAAGCAGCGAAAGGAGAGTGCTGAGATTTACACTCAGCAGAACCGTCCGGAGCTGGCGCAGAACGAGCTGGCAGAGGTTGCGGTAATGGAGAAGTATCTGCCCAGGCAGCTTTCTGAGGCTGAAATAGAAGAGAAGGTGAAGGAGATTATGGCGCAGGTGGGTGCAACTTCCATAGCCGATATGGGCAAGGTGATGGGTGTGGCCACCAAGGCTCTCGCCGGCCAGGCGGACGGCAAGGTTATCAGCGCACTGGTCCGCAAGCTGTTGGCTTAGAGGCTGCCCGGCTGCCCCGTTGCGAAACGGGAACGGCTCAAGTATCCACAAACCCGATTTAAACATAACCAGGATATGAAAAAACTCATCTTATTTGCGGCGCTGCTGGCGACGGCAATGTCGGCACGCGCACAAGTGTTTGACATCACTCTGAACAGTGGCGCAAAGATGCGCGTAGAGGCGTGCAATGGAGACATTTTCCGCATTCAGATTACAGAAGAGAAGGACTTCCCCGAGTCGATTATGCTGCGCTACGGCATCTTCCGCAGCCAATGGGACGGGGCGGGGGCCACCATAGAAGAGGATGCGGCAAAGGCGGCCGTGAAGACCGCTTCACACATCCTTTCGGTGGATAAGGCCACCGGCACTGCCTCTCTTGCCGATGCCGGGGGTAACGCGATAATCGAATCCATTGAATATCTGACTGCAAAGGATCCGTTGCTGGCAGAATTGGCAGACAAGTACAATGCGCAGTTCCGTTATCTCAACGAGCACGTGAACATTATCGGCAGCGATCATTGGGAGCAGAACACCGATATGGGCGTGGATATTACCGATAAGGGCCGCACGTCGGCGCTGAGGTTCTCCCTCAGGGATGACGACCGCCTCTATGGTGGCGGCAGCGTGAGCCGCAAGCACCTGCAGCATCGCGGCGAGATCCTGCGCATATTTACCACCTATGCCAATACCGAGAATGTCAACCCGTTTATGATGGACACCGGCGGTTGGGCTGTCTTGAACAACACCACCAACATCAGCTTTTTTGACTGCGGCGTGAGCGCGGCAGACAAGCTGCTGGCTTTCAACACGGTAAAGAGTGCCGATTTCTACCTGATGACAGGCAGTGATATGATGGAGCTGCTGCGCCGCTACCACGACATTGCCGGCGGCAACTACCTGTTGCCCCGCTGGGCTTACGGCTGCTGCTTTGGCCCCCACCTGAACGCCGACGGCTTCACCTTTATGAACGAGGCGGTCAAATTTATGGAGCAGGGCTATCCGATGGATATGATGTGGGTTGAGCCGCAGTGGATGGAGACCTACTACGACTGGACCGTGAACAAGAAGTGGGATTACAAGAAGTTCCCCGGCCAGCCCTACTGGTATTCCAATGAGACTGAGAACGGCGAGCACGGCGGAAGCTTTATCTCCCGCCTTCACGCCCTGGGTTACAAGATTTGCCTGTGGCTCAACATCGACACCGACCTGAGCGTGATGGAAGAGGACCGTCTGGCAAAGGAGAACGGAGGCAAGCTGTCGGGCCAGATCAACTGGTTTGATCATCTGCGCAAGTTTATGAGCAACGGAGTGGACGGCTTCAAGCTGGACCCCGGCCAGACGGTGGACCGCCATCCGATGCGCAAGTATTATAACGGATATACCGATGCCGAGATGCACGAGGTAAACCAGGTGCTTCTGCCCAAGCAGTTCCTGGCGATGAACCGTGACTTCCGCCCGGAGCGTTCTTTCCACCACTATTGCGGCGGCTTTGCCGGCACACAGCACTATACAGCAGCGACTACCGGCGACAGTGGCGGCGGAGTGGCTGTGCTCTACGACCAGCTGAACCTGCAGATGAGCGGTTACAACAATACCAGCTGCGACGTGGCAGCCAGCACCGACGGCCTCCATATGGGTATCTTCCTGCCGTGGATGCAGATAAACAGCTGGTACAGCTTCAAGGAGCCGTGGTATCAGCCGCTTGAGGCGCAGGTCGTATATCGCAACTATCTCCAGCTTCGCAACCGGATGGTGCCTTATACCTACAGCGGCGCCCTCAAGGGCTCTGTGGATGGCGATCCGGTTATGATGCCGATGCCGCTGGCTTTCCCCGACGACCGCAATTGCGACGATCTTGCGCACGAATATATGTATGGCGGCGATATGCTGATCACCGTCTTTACAGACAAGGTCTATCTGCCTGAAGGCACCTGGTATGACTTCTGGACCAACAAAAAAGTGGAGAGCAAAGGTGAAAGTATCCCCGCCGAATTTGACAAGACCCAGTACGGCGGCCCGGTATATATCCGCGAAGGTGCGATAATCCCCTTCCAGCACGTAGCAAACCACGCGTGCGAACGTCCTCTTGACACTCTGGTGCTCAACGTATGGCCGGCTGCCAAGGGCGAATATACCTTCTGGGAGGATGACGGTCATACATACGCCCACGAGCAGGGCGCCATTGCCAAGACCCGCTTCAGTTATGAGAAGAAGCGCCGCAGACTGGACATTACGGTGGACCCGGTGGAGGGATCATACGAAGGGATGCACGCCAGCCGCGTATATGAAATGAAAGTAACGTTGAAGAAAATCCCGCGCAGGGTGCGGGTAAACGGTAAGCGGGTGCGCAAAATGGAGTGGGACCGCGAGAAAAAGGTCTTGACCTTCTTTGCGGAGCACCCCGATACCTCTGAGCCGCTCTCTATTCGAATACGATAGTCTTGTTCTTGAAGACCATCACCTTGCGGTCGATGTGCTTCACCACGGCGCGCGAAAGGACAATCTTCTCGAGATCTTTTCCCTTGCCGATGATGGATTCCACAGAGTCCATGTGGGTGATGCGGGCAACATCCTGCTCAATGATAGGACCGGCGTCGAGTTCGTTAGTAACATAGTGACTCGTCGCCCCTATTATTTTAACTCCGCGGTCAAAGGCCTGGTGATATGGTTTCGCCCCCACAAATGCGGGGAGGAAGGAGTGGTGGATGTTGATTATCCGCTCCGGATAGGCCTGGATCATCTTCTCGCTGATAACCTGCATGTAGCGGGCCAGGACTATGAAGGTGACCTTGTTGGCGCGCAACAGCTCCAGTTCCTTAGCCTCCTGCTCTGCCTTGTTCTCCGGTGTGATTTTGAACACGTGATATGCTATTCCAAATTTCTCCGCAACCGGTCGCAAATCTTCGTGATTGCTGATAATCAGAGGGATATCTACATTCCACTCTCCGGCTGACCAGCGCGACAGCATATCGTACAGGCAATGAGACATCTTGCTCACAAATATGCACATACGCGGCTTCTGCTCGGCGAAGTAGAGGCGGAACTGCATATCGTATTTCTGGGCGTACAGGGTATCGAAATACTCGTTGATACGCTCTTTGGGGATGAGGAAATTTGTGATGTCCCACTCCACACGCATGAAGAATGCGTTGTTGGCGTGATCTACATACTGGTCCAGATATACGATGTTACCGTTATTGACGGTTATGAAATTTGATATCTCTGCAATGATTCCCGGCACGTCAGGGCAGTGAATCAGCATTATTGCGGTGTTTTTCATGCCGCAAAAGTACAATAATCTTGCATTTGAAGAAAAATAAATCTACTTTCGCCCCTATGAGAAAAATCAGAGTTTTTGCGCCGGCAACCGTGGCCAATATGGGCTGTGGCTTCGACATTATGGGTATGACTCTCGACGCTGTGGGCGATGTATTGTCGGTGGAGATTGGTGAAGGCGACGACCTGAAAATCATCAACAAGAGCAAGCAATCCCTGCCGGATGATATAGAGCAGAACGTCATTACCCCAGCGGTGCGCGCTTTCGTGGCAGCTTACGGAGTCCCTATGGACATAACGGTTACCGTAGAGCACAAGATCGCTCCCGGCAGCGGCATCGGCTCCAGCGCGGCATCCTCTTCTGCGGCAGTCTATGCCCTGAACGAGTTGCTTGACCATCCGTTCACCGATGAGCGCCTGGTAGAATTTGCAATGGAGGGCGAAAAACTCATCAGTGGCGGCACTCCTCACGCAGACAACGTAGGCCCTTCCATCCTGGGCGGAGTGGTGCTGCTGCGCGGTTATGACCCGCTGGATGTGGTCCGCCTCCCGGTTCCCGGCCGCTTCTGCTGCGCCGTGGCTCATCCTGACATTATGGTATCTACCCGCGAGGCGCGCGAAGTGCTCCCCAAGGAGATCCCGCTCCGCCTGGCTGTCAAGCAGTGGGGCAATGTGGCAGGTCTGGTGGCCGGCCTTGCAGAAGGTGATGTCGCCCTTATAGGCCGTTCTATGAAAGACGTAGTGGTGGAACCCTACCGCAAGCACTTCATCCCCGGCTTTGACGAACTCCGCAACAAGGTGCTGGAGGTCGGCGCGCTGGCTATGAACATCTCCGGCGCAGGTCCTTCTGTATTTGCCCTTTGTGACAATATGACCCTTGCAGACAAGGTGGGAGAGGTGATGAAAGCCCATTTCCTCCAGTATAACATAGATTCCAGGATATACGTCTCCAAGATATCCAACCGGGGCGCCCGCACCCTGGCCGATTATAATTTTGAGGGATAGTCCGGTATGAAGTTCTACAGTACAAGGGACGCCTCCAAAAAGTTGTATGCCATAGCCGACGCCGCCTTTCTGGGGTTAGCGCCCGACGGCGGGCTGTTCGTGCCGGAGCGCATTCCGCAGGTGGATATGAGGCGGGTCCGCGAGCTCGCCGAGGTCTCTTATGCCGATATGGCGGGTTATCTTGCAGGTCTGATTTTTGACGATGTGCCAGAGGACACCATCGCAGATGTGGTTCACAAGGCATACGACTTTGACATAAATCTCCACTTCTTTGACCAGAAGAAGGGGGCGTTGGAACTTTTTCACGGCCCTACATTCGCTTTCAAAGATTTCGGGGCGCGTTTCATGGGGCAGATGACCGGCCGGCTGAACACCACCGACGGTCTCACAATACTCACCGCCACCAGCGGCGATACCGGCAGTGCCGTTGCGGGAGGTTTTTACAACGTCCCGGGCGTGGATGTAGTGATTCTCTATCCCGACGGAAAGGTGAGTCCGCTGCAGGAAGCTCAGATGACTACTCTGGGCGGCAACATCCACCCGCTGCGCGTGCGTGGCAATTTTGACGATTGCCAGCGTTTGGTGAAGGCGATGTTTAACGACACCGACCTCCGTTCCCGCAAGCGCATCACCTCTGCCAACTCTATAAACCTGCTCCGCTGGATTCCGCAGAGTTTCTACTATTTCTTTGCTCACTGCCTCTGGAGTGCTTTCACCGGCTGCGAGGCGGCTGACATAGTGGTTCCCAGCGGTAATTATGGCAACATCACCGCCGGTATGCTGGCGGCCAGGATGGGGATGCCGGTAAGGCGTTTTGTGGCGGCCTCCAACGCCAACGATGTAGTGCCTGAGTTCCTGGTTACCGGCGATTACAAGCCGCGCGCTTCCGTCCGTACAGTGGCAAACGCCATGGATGTCGGTGCCCCGAGCAACTTTGAGCGTATGATGTGGCTCTACGGTGACGTGGAGAATCTGCGCACCCAGGTAGTCGGCTTCTCCGCTACAGACGCCGAAATTCTGGATGCAATCCGCGAAATAGAGGAGAAGTATTGTTATATCAGCGACCCTCACAGTGCAGTTGGCTATCTCGCTGCAAAGCACTATGATATAGAGGGTTACTGGCTTTCTACCGCCAGCCCCGCCAAGTTCGGCGAGGTCATAGAGAAGGCAGTCGGCCATTGGCCGGATATCCCCGCTGCCCTCCGTGAACGTATGGAAAAGGAGCGCGTCTATACTATGATGGACGCCAGCGACTCCGACCTCAAGGATTACCTGCTCGCGCTGTAATGGCGCTGTGAATTATGAAATATTTCGCTATCTTTGAAAAATATATCATCTTGATATTATGAGCGGAAAATCTTCTTCGAAAATGTCCCGTGCGGACTTCCTTAAGGTATCTTCCCTTGGGTTGGGCTCTCTGATGCTGGGTCTGAAACCCACTGCGGCCGGCGCTGCACAGTCATCTGCGATGCTCAAGGAGGATAAGCGCAACCTTTACGAGAGCTGGCACAGCCCGTGGCAGCCGGAGATTCCCCGACGCCTTTGCGACCGCACGCACGAACTGGCGTGGATGGGCCTTTCCGGTGAGGTTGGCAGGACGATGACACGGGTGGACTGGCCGTGTGAACTTGATGCAGGTCTGACTCCGCAGAAGAAGTTTGCGGCTGCTGCGATAAGCGTGGCAAAGAACGTTCCGCTCAGGATATTGCCCGGGGAGCTGATTGTCGGCTCCGCCACTTTGATCGAGAGCGCAGAATCCAAGGTTCCCATCCTTGACGAGTGGGGGGCAAACCACACCACCTTCCAGTTTGACCGCATTATGGATATAGGTTACGACGGCCTGCGCAAAGAGATTCGTGACAGGCTCGCTTCCGGTACCCTGGACGAGCGCGGCCGGGATATCAACGAGGCGGCGCTCATCACTCTGGATGCCGCAGACATCTGGCAGAGGCGCAACATTGACCTGCTTGCCGCTATGCGCGACGGCGAGGGTACTCCTGAGGGTAAAAAATTCTATCAGGATATAATCGATACCCTGGCGCAGGTTCCGGACCGCGCACCACGCTCGTTCCGCGAAGCGGTGCAGTCGCTCTGGAGTATGTACGCTTTCAACCGCCTGATGGGCAACTGGTCCGGGGTGGGCCGTATTGACAAGATGCTCGGCCCTTATCTGAAA
>JAFXNQ010000010.1 GCA_017529425.1 Bacteroidales bacterium
GGGCTGTCCGTAGTACGAGAGGACCGGGACGGACGAACCTCCTGTGCACCGGTTGTGGCGCCAGCCGCACCGCCGGGTATCCACGTTCGGTAAGGATAAGCGCTGAAAGCATCTAAGCGCGAAGCCGGCTTCAAGATGAGATTTCCATAGAGGGTCGTGGGAGACTACCACGTTGATAGGCGGAAGGTGTAAAGGCAGTAATGTCAAAGCCGATCCGTACTAATAGCCCGAAAGCTTCGTATAGCAACAACAAACGAAGTGACAAGAGTGAAAACCTCAATGTCTCTCTTAAAGATATAACGTCAGCCACTGTGAAAGGTGACTGACGTACAAGAAAAAATTAGGCGGTTATAGCGGTGAGGATCCACCTCTTCCCATCCCGAACAGAGAAGTTAAGCTCACCGGCGCCGATGGTACTGCGACACCATGTGGGAGAGTAGGACGCCGCCGACTTCAAAACGAAGCCAACCAGGAAACTGGTTGGCTTTTTTCGTTTTGAAGCCGGCGGCCAGAGCCGCCGCCCTATAATTACCCAACCCCCGCACCCCCTTCCCGGGAAGGGGGCTTGAGGCTCGTCAGAGTTCACGCTGGCAGGCTTTCTTTCAGAAGCCGGCGGCTGAGTGAGGATAGCAATCGCCATCAGGCGATAGCGGAGCGAGTGTGGGCTGGTATGCAGAATAGCCAGCGCGGAGCTCGTGAGCGGAATAGCATAGCTCCGGTGGAACTATGCAGCGAACGAGGGTTTGGGGCAGAGCCCCAGTATCATATCCCAACCCCCTCACCCCCTTCCCAGGAAGGGGGCTTGTGTCTCTCCGGGCCTGGAAGCCGGTGGCTAATGTCCGCTGGTGTGACGTAATTTTTATATCTTTGCGGGCCTATGATAAAGAATGTGATTTTTGATTTTGGGGCGGTGCTGGTAGACTGGGACCGGCACTATCTGTACGATGAATATTTCAAGAGCGACGATGCAAGGAAACTCTTTGAACGCAATACAGGCAAAAAGGGTTTAACTGCGCTGGAGATGTCCCAGTGGTTTCTTGACAACATCTGCACTATTGAATGGAACGCCCAGATGGATGGCGGCAAACCGCTTGAGGTTGGAACTGCAGAGCTGGTTGCAAAGTTCCCTGAGTGGGAGGCCCCTATAAGCGAGTATTTCCCCAACTGGATTACAATGTTCCACGGCGCTATAGACGGTATGTATGAGATCGTGGCAGACTTGAAAAACAGAGGATATGCCCTCTATGGCCTCTCCAACTGGTCCGCAATCACCTTTGATAAGTATGTCGGCGACTATTTTCCGGTATTCAAGTTGTTGGATGGTATGGTGATCTCCGGTCGCGAAAAGTGCATAAAACCAGATGAAAGGATTTATCGTATTTTACTTGAGAGGTATAAACTGAACCCTGAAGAGTGCGTTTTCATAGATGACAGCATTCCAAACTTGAAGGGCGCAGAACGTTTGGGTATCATTACATATCATTTTACTGGTGCTCTGACACTCAAGACCGATCTTGATAAAATCCTGGGCTGATTGCTTGCTTTTTCGCGGCGGAATGGCTAAATTCGTTTAATCAATCGTAAACTAAAATGGACAGAAGAGTAATCATTTTTGACCATCCGCTAATTCAGCACAAACTATCAATTCTCAGAGACAAAGATACCGGCACCAAAGGATTTCGTGAACTTGTGACTGAAATCGCCACACTCATGATGTACGAGGCGACCCGTGACCTCCCCCTGGAGGACATTGATGTCGAAACTCCCATCGCAACTGCGCACTGCAAATGCATCTCGGGTAAACGCATGGCGTTTGTCCCGGTGCTCCGTGCGGGTCTCGGTATGATAGAGGGTGCACTCAATCTTGTCCCTGCAGCAAAGATTGGACATATAGGCCTCTATCGTAATGAACAGACACTGGAGCCGGTTGAGTACTATTGCAAATTGCCGCACGACATTGGCAACCGCGACGTGTTTGTACTGGATCCGATGCTGGCAACCGGCGGAAGTGCCATCGCTGCCATTGATCTTATAAAGAAGCGCAAACCCCGTTCTATAAAGTTCCTGTGTATTATATGCGCCCCTGAAGGACTGGATGCCCTCAAAAAGGCCCACCCCGACATTGATATTTTCTGCGCTGGTATGGATTCTCACCTTAACGAGAATGGATACATTGTCCCGGGTCTTGGTGATGCGGGCGACAGGATATTCGGAACTAAATAAGATTATTAAAGGCTCATCTCAAAAGCAAGAAGGGCCATATCCTTGAAACCATTCTGACGATCCTCACTGGGAAGTTCCTCCCCGGTGGGGATTATATTTGATACGGTGCAGATAGTGAGGGCTTTCTTTCCGGCGCGCTGAGCGTTCAGATAGAGAGCCACACTCTCCATTTCCACCCCCAGTAGACCGTTTGCTATGCATTCTGCAATATCGTCGTTATCGGAATAATAGGTGTCGCTGCTCATTATGTCACCTACGCAATATTTCATACCAAGCTTCTCTGCCGTGGCAGCTGCTTTAGCACAAAGAGTCTCATCGCCCGGCACAAATCCGCATTTGTTGCCGTTGTTGCGGTAAAACATAAGGTAGTTGGTCTCTGAATATGAACGGCGTCCTATAATTATGCTGCGCATCGGGGTCTTGTTGCTGACGGCACCTATGCTGCCCACGCGGATTATACTATCTACATTGTAGAAATTGAATAGCTCGTAGGTGTACAGCCCAATGGATGGCTGGCCCATACCGCTGGCCATCACCGTGAAGGGTGTGCCCTTGTATGTACCCGTGTATCCCTGTATGCCCCGGATGTTATTGACCAGTACGGGGCCTTCAAGAAATGTCTCTGCAATCATCTTGCTCCGGAGCGGATCACCCGGCATAATAACTGTTTTCGCTATCTGGCCTTCGATTGCAGAATTGTGGGGAGTCGGAATGGGATTCATATCGGATAATACATTTGTCCAAATATAATCAATAAATCCCTAAATGGAATCACGGAAATAGAACTCCTTCTCAGCTACATCCCGTGGATAGACGCGATAAACGCAGGTGGCATCGGCACAGAGTTCGTCGTGGCAGTTATATAGTTTTACCTCTATGAAGGCCATCATCAGTTTCTGGTTTACAAGCCTGGCCTTGACGGTTACCGGGCCATCAACAGTACTAACCGGCTTTAGATAGCGGATATCCATCTTGCTGGTATATCCGCTGGTGCGCAGTTTGCGAAAAACCACCCAGCCGGCAGCTTCGTCTATCAAAGTTGCCTGGATACCGCCGTGGAGCGTATTGACCCAGCTCTGGAAATTATCTCCGGGTTGCCACTTGCTGATTATGTATTCTCCGTCCTCTTCAAAGTTCATCCGGAGCCCTATTGGGTTAGAAGGGCTACAGCCAAAACAGTTGTAGCCCTCGAAATCAGTCCATGGATTGACTATTTGTTGCTGCATTATAGGTCAGTTCTTTATTGTAAACAATCCAAATGTAATAATCATTTAGCAATAAAGGAAACGTTTTATACTTCCCTTTGGAGTCTTGTCAAAAGTATCTCGCTTCTCTTCTACCTTGGTAATCTGGCTGTAAGTGGGGAGGGTACGGTTAACCTTTACGCGGATTTTCTCCGGCAAATCGTGTACGTCCAGTGCTGTAAGGCCTTTAGCCTTTATCTGGTCCTGGTCAAACCTCACGATGGCCACCAGTTTGGAGGCGCGGTCCACTACCAGAGACTCCGATACGAACTCCATGGAGTTGATGCTGGCTTCAATCTCTTCAGGGTAGATGTTCTGGCCGTTTGCGGAGAGGATCATTGTCTTGCAGCGACCCTTGATAAAGATGTTCCCCTTTGCGTCCATTACGCCAAGGTCGCCGGTGCGGAGAAATCCGTCCTGTGTAAAGAGGTTCTCGGATGCTTCCGGATTGTTGAAATAGCCGCTGCAGATATTTGTCCCCTTAGCCTGAATCTCACCGGGAATGTGTTCTGGATCTTCTGAGTCGATGCGTACTTCAGCGCTGTCAAGCTTGAGGCCGCAGCTGCCGGGAGCAAAGTTCCAGGGCTCTGCATAGGCCAGCAGAGGTGCTGCCTCGGTCATGCCGTAGCCGACGGTGTAGGGAAGCCCCATCTTGCGGAATACTCGCTCAACATCCGGGTTAAGCGCCGCTCCACCCATGATAAACTGCTGTACGTTGCCGCCGAAGGCAGCAATAAGCTTTTTGGTGATGGTCTTGTATATGGCCTTGTTCACGCCCGGAATCGCAGTGAGGATTTTCATGTACCATTTGCTGAGGGCGGGCTGGATGGAAGATTTGTAAACCTTTTCCATAACCAGCGGCACGGTGATGATGAGGTACGGTTTCACCTCCTTGACTGCTTTTAGCAATGTGGTGGCGGCAGGGGTCTTGCCAAGATAATAAACCGTTACGCCAAAGCAGAGCGGATACATAAACTCAAACACCATCCCGTAAATATGTCCCATGGGGAGCATAGATACAATGTTATCCTTGTTGGAGGCATATATATGACGGATGGCAAAGTCGATGGATGCGGAGAAGCACTCATAGCGGAGCATCACACCCTTGGGCGCACTGGTTGTGCCGGAGGTGTAATTGATCACCGCCAGATCTTTCATATTCTCTATCTTGTATATGACGTCGTCCTTGCTGAAGCCATTGGGATATTTGGCTGCGAAGTCAGCATCCAGGCTCTCAAACTTATCGGCTACCTTCTCGCCCTCCGCGCTCCAAAGCAGAGACCAGTCAGAAATATTGATTACGTAGCGGAGCTTGGGCATTTTTGCGACGTCAAGCTTTTTCCAGGAGTCTTTATCGGTGAATAGCACGACACTTTCCGAGTGGTCCACCAGGTTGCAAACAGCCTCTCCGGTGAAGTCTGCCAGCAGGGGAACTACTACAGCGCCAGAGGTATTGATTGCCAAAAATGAGGTCGCCCAGCGTGCAGAGTTGGGGGCGAATATTGTGATTTTCTGCCCTTTCTTAATCCCGGTGTTCTCCATCAGCAGCTGGAGCCGGGCTATGTTGGCAGCTACTTCGCCAAATGTAAACTCTTCTCCATGCCAGTCGCAAAGTGCTTTCTGGTCCCATAAATTGCGTGTTGTCTGTGTAAATTGGTTAATGTAGTTAATCATAATACTTTATGTTATATTACCAGTGGTGCCCCCGTCCAACCTATGCGCACCAGGCGCATCTGCTGCCTTACGGGAGGCCACATCAGTGATTTGCGTTTTGATACTGTGTCAAACAATACATTTGCGTCGATGCCGGCCATGTCAAGATGCCGGAGAAAGTTGCGCTCGAAAGTGGTGTCGGCAATGCGGCGGCTCATATTCAGGTTGAGACGTCCGCCAAAGCTGACGCATGCGCCGGAGCCCGATTTGGCGAGGGCTCTGCCAAGCACGAAATCTATGTCGCGAATGTGGGCGGCTACGCTCTCCGGAAGTGTGATGTTGCCAATGTTGGAGAGGGTGTAAGAGCAGTAACGGTCGCCCTTGATCCGGTTGACAAGATTGATGCATGGGCGCTTGATAAAGCGGGGGAGGCAACGGATTGCAAGGTTGTCCTCCAGCGCTACATTTGCGTTGACGCGTGTGGTGAGGGGCTCCTTCCTTACAAGCTCTCTCTTTTGTCCGCGTACCATATCTATCAGCTCATCAAGGGTGAATTCTCCGTTCCTGACATCCACGCCGATGTGTATGTATGAAGAAAAATTGCGGAGGGTGCAGCTGTTGAACAGCGGGCGCAGGTTCACGGGAACCTCAATCTTCAGGTTGGAGTTTCCGCGCCCTTTGCTTTTTTGGCGACGGGTATCCTGCAAAGCGGCAAGCATCAGTGCCGTGAGCAGTTCAGTGATGGTGCAATTGTATTGGCTGGTCTTCTCCTGAAGCTGTTCTACAGACATCGATATGCGGGTGTTATGCAGTACGTCATAACGCTCATTACGCCCCGGAATATGCCAGGCAGCCTTCTCTTTGTCAAGGTGTCCTTTGCCGCCGGAGAATGCGTCAAAGCTGTCTTCCATCTCCTCCGGGCGTGCATCTTCTGCAGGGTTGAGAATCCATTTGCCGTACTCGGGTTTGATGCCTTTCTGCAGGCGGAGGTATTCTGCTGTAAGACTCAGCAAGAAAGTCATAGCTCCGGTGCCGTCGGTAAGTGCGTGGAATACATCCAGTGTGATTTGGTTCCCGGTGCAACCGGCCTTGAACATATATCCGCCGTTGTCTTTGAGAGAGAAAACGTTCATCGTATTGGCCTTGCCGGCGCAGGGGAGGTTCTCCAGGCGGTGGAGATACCACCAGAAGAATCCTTTGCCAAGGGTATAGGTGAAACTCGGGAAGCGGTTTATTATATTCTTGAGTGCCCTGTCGAGCGTCTCTTCATTAACTTCGTGATCCAGATCGACGCTGACCCTGAACTGGGCGGCGTATCTGCGCGTCCTGCACGAGGGGTATATGATTGCGGCGTTGTCCAGCCGTGTCCATAAAGGTGCTATCATGTGCGTTCTGTTTTTTAGTGCTGCAAAAATACGCCTCGTGTATGCGCCGGTGAAAACTTTGTAACCTGTGACCCTAATTTGTTATAAAACCACCTGAAATGAGACTAAATTGCCATATTTGTGACGAAATCCCGGCTAATTATAATTCGTCACACATCATTTTGTGACGTAAATATGGCGGTTTGGGCGGCATTTTTTGCTGTTGAAGGTAAAATGACTAACTTTGGTGTCCGATAATCAGATACGTGATAATACGTAGGAAACCTATGGGTGAAAAGAGATACGCAGTGATGGAGGTGTCGGACCTCCAGAAATCTCTGGGAATAAAGGGGATCTTTGGCAAACTGATTGCCCGCCTAGGCTACCGTATACTTGAGCTCGAAGAGGTAAATCGCATCCATAATAAATATCGCGACAGCAAAGGGCCTGCCTTCTCTGCAAATGTGCTCAAAGAGATAGGTGTCTCATATGACATGATTCCCGAGCAGCTGGAGCGGATTCCCGCAGAAGGGGGGGTTATCACCATCTCCAACCACCATTTTGGCGCCATAGACGGGATGATTCTCAGCAGCGTGATTGGCTCCCGCCGTCCCGATTACAAGATTCTCACTACCTTCCTGCTGTCTATGATTCCCAACCTGAAGGATTGCTTCCTGGCGGTGGACAATTTCTCTTCCGGCGGGGCCCGTTCAGTGAGCGGTATTCGTGCCGCGTTGGGCCATATCGCACAGGGAAAACCTCTGGGCCTTTTCCCTGCCGGAGAGGTGGCAACCTGGCAGCCGCGAAAGCGACGTACGTCTATAAGTGGAAAACGGGTGGTGGAGGATATCCCCTGGGCGGAGAACATCATCAAGCTTATCAAGCGCTCAGGCCTGCCTGTAGTCCCGATTTATTTCGAGGGGGAGAATTCACGCTCGTTCCATATTCTGGGTAAAATCCATCCGAGGCTGCGCACCGTGCGGCTAGTGCACGAGATGTTCAATAAACACGGGCAAACGGTGAAAGTCCGCATTGGTCAGCCCATCGCTCCTGCTGATATAGAAGGGTTCGATGTAGAATCGCTGGGCAAGTATCTCCGCAACCGCTGCTATGCTTTGCAGGCGCAGTGTGTCGCGAGTGCAGAAAAGGTGAACCATGAGTGGTCCGTGCCTGTGGCTCCGGCGCAACCGGCGGAAAAAATCATTGCAGAGATAGAATCACTTAGTGACAATATCCTTTTTGAAACAGGTGATTACCGTGCATATCTGCTCTCAAAAGACCAGGCACCCACAGTGACAAGGGAACTCTGGCGGCTCAGGGAAGAGACCTTCCGGGCAATCGGGGAGGGAACCGGCCTTGAAGAGGATACCGATCTCTATGATGACTACTATAAGCACCTGGTGGTCTGGCACGCGGCGAACAAGGATATTGTGGGGGCATACCGGCTTGGATTCGGGCCGGAGATTGTGGCCGGGCATGGCGGTGAGTCGGGTTTCTATACCTCGACCTTGTTCAATTATGGCCCTAAGGCAAAACAGCTGCTGCCTGTGTCGCTGGAACTGGGGCGCTCATTTGTGGCGGCAAAATATCAGCGGGAGGTGTTTCCGCTGCGCCTGTTGCTTGCAGGGCTGGCCGTCGCCGCTTTGAAATATCCCGAGATTCAATATTTCTCTGGTCCCGTAAGCATCAGCAACGACATTCCGCAATTTTATAAAAGTCTGATTTATTGGTTTGTGACCAAGCATTATGCTATGGACGATGCGGAAAAGGTGGCTCGCCCGAGCCATCCTTTCAAGCCCGATTACCTGGCTGTGGATCCGGCCGGGCTGCTTCAGTTCCCCGACGTCAGCATAGAGTCCCTGGCCAAGATGATGAGCGTTATCTCAGATGGAAAGGTGCGTATACCGGTGCTGGTGCGCAAGTATTTCAGCTGCGGCGCGAAACTCCCGTGCTTCAATGTCGATCCCGATTTCTCCTATTGTCTGGATGGACTGATTTTTCTCCATTTCCCGGATTTTCCGCAGTCAACAGTGCGTTCAATCCTGCGCGGCCTCCCGCAAGACCTCCAGAATCAGGTCTGGATGCAGTTCTTTGGTAAAGCTATACAGTAATTCATTATGGACAGTCCTACCTGGGTATATCTTCTGGGCCTTGCAGGGATGGGAATATATGGCTCCAGGATTATTGTCCAATGGTACCTGTCTGAGAAGTCACGCAGGGTAGAATCCCCGGGCATATATTGGGTGTTGAGCAGTATCGGCGCTATAGTATTATACATTTACGGTTGGCTCAGGAAGGATTTCTCCATCATTTTCGGAGAGAGTCTGAGCTATTACATCTACATGTGGAACATATCCTCGCTTGGTATGTACAAAAAGGTGCCCAGGATTTTAATAATTTTTCAGGCCCTTTTCCCCCTCGTGATAATAGCGCTCATCGCCCAGGACTGGGAGACCTTCGTGAACGTATTCCTCCGCAACAAAGACGTGCCTCCAAAACTTCTCGCCTTTGGTATGCTGGGTCAGTTTACCTTTGAGATCCGTTCAGTTTACCAGTTGGTTTACAGTGTGAGACACAAGAAATCGGTGCTTCCCCTGGGTCATTGGGTCCTTGCCGTAGCGGGTGGCCTGATGATTATAATTTACGGCTTTATACGTCACGACTGGGTGCTGGTACTTGGCCAATTCTCCATTTTCTTCTCCATACGCAACATAATGCTGTGGTTCATAGCCCGCCGCAACGACCGGCAGGAGAAGGAGTCTTTATCATCGACCGAAGAAGCCGGACCGGAAGAGTAGAAGAAAGTGCGGCAAACGGAAAATCCCCGGCAGTCCAGATGGATTGCCGGGGATTTTCATTGCCATTCAATCACTGAACTACCACCTGCCGGGCCATCCGCCTCCAGGGCCAGAGTCGACGCCGGAGTAGTTGGATATGCTGACTGCGGAGCCTCCGGAGATGCCGTCCACTGCCCAGATTCCGCCGCACTTCTCTTTTCCGCTCACACTCACGCCCTTATAACCGCTTGAGAGAGAAGGGGCAGAGACGATGAAGCTGGAGATATTAGACGGGGCCTTGAAGGCTGCGATGAAGGACTTGCCATCGAAGAGGGCGTTCCATGAGCCTGCGGTTCCACTCATGCTGTACACGCTTTGTGATGCGGAATACCCTCTCTCCAGACCACCGTAAGCTACTACCGTCGCTCCGGAATTGATGTATAGTTTCTTACCATCTTCCGTATTGGCGTCAATGGCTACCTCCGGAGTACCCTTAGTGCAGATTGCCATTACGTAGCCGCCATTGAGAATGGTGTTTCCGTTGGAGTCCATGGCGTCGTTGCCAGAGGAGAAGGCATAGATAAAGCCATTGTTTACAGTCAGATCTCCCTGAGAGTTGATAGCGTCCTCGCTTGTAGAAGAAACATAGGTTTCACCACCGTCAAATGTAAGGTCGCCCTTAGCCTCCAGCCCTTCGCCATATGAGCTGTTCACAGTTACGGTTCCGCCACTGATGATAAGATTACCTGCATTCCCGGTAACCTTGGCGCGGTCACCGCTGCCCTCTTTGGTCACCCATCCAATCTTGATGCCTTTCGCAGATACGTCGTTCACTTCGCGTCCGGTAGTGGTCACGGAAAGTGTTCCTCCGGAGATGTAACTGTCTGAGAGGGTATGGTTCTCCTCATCAAAATCGTAGCTTCCGGCATTGATTCCCTTACCGCCGTTGCCAGTATTCTTGATGGTGAGTGAGCCTCCGGTCATCGCGAAGTAATTGTCGGCTTTCACGCCCGCCGTTCCGCTATACTCGGAGTCTTCCTCGTCCCAGGCAACACCGCCGGTAACAGTGACCATATGAGTTCCACCCTCTACCAGGACATAATCATCCGTAGTGATCCCCTTCTTCAGAGCAGCAGCCGTGGATACTACCAGGGAACCGCTGGAAAGCTGGACGTAATCCTTGCCCTTAAATCCGTGGCCGGCGCCGCTTCCGGAATTCACCTTGATGGTCGGGCTGTTCATCATGCGAATGTAATCGTCGGTAGCAATGGCCGACTTGTCCTGCTTGTTCAGCGCATTGACGGTGAGCAGGCCGCTGCCGCTGAATATAAGCTGCGCTTCGCTGAAGAGAACGGCCTTCAGGTCTTCCTCGCCCTCCGTGGTATATGCGGCTGACTCGCTGTCGGACAGAGTATTTGTGCCGCTGACGACGATGAAAGTGCGCTTCTTGTTCTGGTTGTTGATTGCTGCGCCTGCCGGATTGGTGATGCTCACGCCATTGAGGACGATGGCCTGCTTCTTTGCACCATAGATCTTGAAGAAACCGTTTGAAGTAGTTCCGGTGAGTTCGTAAATAAGCACTTCACCGCCGGTATTGTTCACCGTGACATTGTTGCCGTCAACAGACACATAGTTGTAACTGTCGCCGGTAACGGTTGCACCGCCCGTATCGGAGAACTTTATGGTAATCTTCCCCTTGAATGTGGTGTTGGAGATGTCATCGTCAGAGGACGGGTCGCCGGTGGAGGCAAACGAAAGAGCCCCGTCATAAGCATCATCACCGGATGTGCCCACCACTGTCAAAAGATATGATGCGCTGGAGGCCGAGTACGTTTCGTTGGCGGCAGATGAAGCCTTTATCAACGTCGAACCGGAGGATATCAGGGTGATGACACCGCTGCTGCTTATGGTGGCAACTTCAGGTTGCGAGGATTCATAAGAGACACTTACGTTATAGGCGTTAGTGAGTACAGGAAAACTGTTTTCCAAGCCGATGGTGGCTTCGAAAGAGTCGGAGCTCCATGCAAGTGCCGGGTCTTTAAGATTGGATACGCCATTCTGCTCTCCGGGCGTGTCGCCACTAAAGGGATAATCATCCTTTTCACAAGCCGCTATGGCGAGCGTCATCGCTGTGAGTATTAATATGATCTTTTTCATAACGCAATAATTATTAGTGATAGCTTTTTTGCAGGATAACCAAATAATACGCCGGAACCAGCCGGGACAAGCCGGTATTCAGCGAACGCCGCCATTTCTTCAGCGAATTACCGATGCAAATGAAAAAAAGGTGGTACTTTTGTGAAAAGTATTATGGATGAAGGCGCTGCTCCCGTTTCTTATTCTCGTTTTGATTCATCATTTTCTTCTGGCCCCACTTATCAGGAGAAAGCTTCCGCTTTATGTCGGGCTTACGGCGGCACTGCTCGTCTTGTATGGCGTCTGGTGCTTTTCCCCTGCCAGCCGCCCAAGTTGGGCGCCTCCTTTCCCTGAGGAGACGGAGATGATGCCGCCGCCACCTGATGCGGACGGCAGAGGCCCGGGGAATCCAGGACGGCGCGGACTGATGAGCCCCGAATTATCGAGATTGATAATGGGAATCCTTCTTATCGGTGCTGACCTCGGCGTGTATTCATATATCGATTCCCGCCGCAAGGAACGCAGAATGAAGGAACTGGAGGCAGAAAACACCAAGCAACAATTGGAGGCACTGAGGTATCAGATCAATCCTCACTTCTTGATGAATACCCTCAACAACATCCACGCGCTGGTGGACATAGACCCGGAGAGGGCTAAGGATAGTATAGAGGAGTTTTCTAAAATGATGCGCATCTTGCTCTATGAAGGTGATGCTCCCACCATTCCTCTCTCTACGGAGCTGGACTTCATCGAGCACTTCATCTCTCTGATGCGGCTCCGCTACCCCGAGGATGCTCTCCGGATGGAAATCCTCGTGCCGGAAGAGAGGGGAGGGGCGGTGGTCCCGCCACTGGTGATGGCTTCCTTTGTCGAGAACGCCTTCAAGCATGGAGTGAGCTACTCTGAGGAGTCCTTCATACGCATAAAGTTAGAATTGCAGGACGGGAAGGTCTTTTTCCATTGTTCCAATTCTTCACATCCTTCTGAAGGAGACGGGCGGCACGGGATTGGCCTGGACAACATACGTAAGAGGCTCTCCCTGCTTTATGGCAATACCTACACACTGTCCACAGATGAACAAGAGGAACGTTATGACGTCCTGTTGGCCATCCCCTTGCAACCAGAAATGCGACAGTCATGATCAGGGTAATTGCCATAGATGACGAACCTCTGGCCCTGCGACAGCTGGAGATGTACATCGGGAAGGTTCCGTTTCTGGAACTGGTGGCCGCCTGCAGCAGCGCCGCCAGGGCAAAGCCATATCTGGAAAAGGCCGATGCGCTCTTTCTCGATATCAATATGCCAGACCTTTCCGGAATGGATTTCATCAAGTCGCTTCCGAACCCTCCTGCGGTCATCTTTACAACTGCCTATTCCGAATATGCAGTTGAGGGCTTCCGGGTCAATGCGGTGGATTATCTGCTGAAGCCGTTCAGTTTCAAGGAATTCGAGGCATCTTGCGGGAAACTGCGCAAACATCTGGAAATGCAGGCGGCACTCTCTGCCCAGACAACTGAGCCCACCCTGCACTTCAAGGCCGATTACCGGACTGTCAATGTTGAGGTCCGCAAGATTGTATATGTGGAGGGATGGCGCGAATACATCAAGATTCATCTGGCGGATACAGAGGCCCCGGTTATCGTGCTGTATAGTCTGAAGCACCTCATAGAGCAGTTGCCTGACGGGCAGTTCATGCGCATCCACCGTTCCTATATAATCGCGCTCGGGCATATTGCAGTGGCCTCCAGAACCAGCGTACGACTGGATAATGGAGCAACTTTGCCAGTTGGAGAAATATACCGTCCTGCGTTTGGGGAATATCTCAGGAAGTGCCGATGACTTCAAATTTTTTTATTAATGAATTGGCTTTATTATATTTGTACTATCGGGAAGATTGTACAAATAACAAATAAAACGCATGATGAAAAGAAACTTAATATTAGGCCTTATGGTCGCCCTTGCAGTGAGCGGCTGCAACGTTCCGGAGATAGGCGAAGTCGTCTCCGCGGACAAGGTTTTCACGGCCACCACAGAATCGTACGTAGCTGATGGTGTAGAAACCAAGACATCAATGGATGCAGAAGGCAACGTGCTATGGAAGCGCGGGGACCAGGTGAGCATCTTTGCCGGGAGTACCCTCAACGAGCATTACCAGGTGACTGACGCATCCGACGGCAAGACGGCTGCAGCCATGAACAAGGTTGAGAGCACCGGGTCTGTTGCCGGAAGCGAGATAGCCAACAATGTGGCATTCTATCCTTATGCAGAAGCTGCGGAGATTCTAAAGAGGGGAAATTCATATGTTATCAAGGGCATAGAGCTCCCCACAACGCAGAGGTACGCACGGGCCAGCTTTGGCAACGGAGCGTTCCCGATGGCTGCGGTTACTACTTCTACGGGTGATTATAACCTCAAGTTCAAGAATGTGCTTGGCGGCTTGAAACTTCAGCTGACAGGTACTGCAAGGATTGTTTCAATAAGCGTGACCGGTAACAACGGCGAGTCTCTCTGCGGTTCAGCGGACGTTCTGGCGTCCGTCGGGGACGCACCTTCATTACACCTTACTGATGGGGGAGAGACAACCGTGACCCTGAGCTGCGGCAATGGAGTACGTCTTACAGAAACGGCTGCGACAGCATTCATCATCGCGCTGCCTCCAATGACGATGGAAGGTGGTTTCACTGTGCTTGTTTCCGACACCGACGGAAAGCAGATGGAGATAAAGACCACCAAGTCGCAGACCATCACCCGTTCCAACCTCCTCGCCATGCCTGCTATTAATTATGTTGGGGCAGAAGTGACACAGGGCCCCGAGGCTGTTGACCTGGGCCTGCCTTCCGGTCTGAAGTGGGCATCCTGCAATGTGGGTGCTACCGCACCGGAGGAGATCGGTGATTATTTCGCATGGGGTGAGACTGAGCCGTATTACAGCAGTCTGAGTCCTTTGACTTGGAAAGACGGCAAGTCGGCCGGTTATGATTGGGATTCATACCGGTGGTGCAGAAGCAGTGCTAATATGTTGAACAAATACAATGTAAATAGTGAGTACGGCACTTTAGTGGACAATAAAATCACACTGGAATTAGCAGACGATGCAGCCCATGCAAACTGGGGTGGCAGTTGGCGTATACCGTCATGTGATGACTGGGACGAGTTGCTGGAAAAATGCACCTGGACCTGGACAACCCGTAACGGAATCGACGGTTATCTGGTTACCGGCCCCAATGGTAACAGTATATTCATGCCAGTCACCGGCTTACGGTACGAAACCAACATTGACTTATTCGGCTTAATCGGCTACTACTTGACATCTTCAATTATGATTGAAAATCCGTCTGCCGCGTATTGTGTAAGCTTCGATTTGGACCATGTTTATAGATACTCTTCCGATCGTTGTGATGGGGTTTCGGTCCGCCCCGTCTCAGACGAAGGTGTGCGGGTATCTGTAACAGATATATCGTTGGATAAGACATCCCTGACATTAGCTGTGGGTGAAGCGGAGATGATCAATGCTATCGTAACCCCCACCAACGCTACGCAAAAGGATGTTATCTGGTCATCTTCCCGTGATGCTTTTGCGTCAGTTTCATGGGATGGCGTAGTCACAGCAGAGAGGATTGGCACCACCACCATCACCGCTACCACTTATGACGGCAATCTTGTTGCTACCTGTGTGGTAACAGTGTGTGACGGAAAGTCTAACGGCCAGTATTATGTCGATTTAGGTCTTACTTCCGGCCTGAAGTGGGCTACCTGCAATGTGGGTGCAATCAATCCGGAGGAGTACGGTGATTATTTTGCATGGGGCGATACTGAGCCGTATTACAGTAGTCTGAATCCTGTGGTTTGGAAAGATGGTAAGTCTGCCGGTTATGACTGGCCTTCTTACAAGTTGTGCAACGGAAGTTATAATTCATTTACCAAGTACAATTATCTGAGTCCTTACGGTATCATCGACAACAAAACCATCCTTGACACAGAGGACGATGCAGCCCATGCAAACTGGGGCGGCAGTTGGCGCATGCCTACGGATGATGAGTGGACCGAGCTCAGGACGGAGTGCACCTGGATATGGTCTGAGCATAATGGCGTAAACGGATATGTTGTCATCGGTCCTAATAGTAAGACCATATTCCTGCCTGCTGCCGGCAGCTGGTACCTGGAGGACTATACCGGATCCCGAGGCGACTACTGGTCTTCTTCTCTCGGTATGTCATATCCGTTCCTCTCGATGCTCGTCTCCTTCACTTCGGACAGTTTCTACAGAAATGACTTCGCCCGCAGCAACGGGCAATCTGTTCGTCCCGTATTCTCAGAATAGTCGTGCAAGCCGCACATTGATTATAAGAGGGTGACTAAAAAGTCTTAGGACTTGAGGCCATCCTCAAAAAAGCGCAATGCTGTCTTTGAGATATTAAACGGAATATCAGAGAGTTATAGAAACGAAACGGGACTGCCTCAATACGAAGCAGTCCCGTTGTGCGGGCGAAGGGACTCGAACCCTTACGCTTTGCAGCACCAGATCCTAAGTCTGGCTTGGCTACCAATTACAACACGCCCGCATTATCCCCTCTACCAGTTATAGGTCTTGGTCGAAGCCGCTTTGCGGCCGGCGCTTTGCGCCGCGGGGGTCGCAGGGGGCAGAGCCCCCTTCATAATAAGGACCCGCCCAGCGGGTCCAAAAAAAGCGGCGGAAGCCGCTTTTTTTGTGACCCGCTTGGGGCTCGAACCCAAGACCCCAACATTAAAAGTGTTGTGCTCTACCTACTGAGCTAGCGAGTCTCACTCCCAGAGCGCCTTTGCTGGTCGCTTTTGGGGAGTGCAAAGATATTGTTTTCTTGACAATAAACAAAATTTTCTAATCCAGGGCGAAAGCCTTTACGTTTTTAAGGCCGGTCATTCCAAAATATGAGTCCTTGACGGTTCCCTGAATGTAAATCTTGCATCCCAGCATCTGCGGATTGTCCACAAGATTCACAGCGGTACGGATATCGCTTCCGCTGGCAAGTTCCACCGCCATGCATTCGGAGCGGGTACGGCATGCCGGCGATGCGGCGATTGCCAGATTACTGTTCTTTGTAAAGGGGCCTTCATAATTGGTGGCAGTACTGGAGAGGTCACCACCAACAATATAGCCCCATACCCACACGTTCTCCTCCGGATGCAGTGCCGCTTCTGCTACGCTAAACGCTGTCTCCTGCGAGAGTCCGTCGCCCTGCGCGTTCCGGTACTGGTCTACCATAATAGTCTGGCTCAGATAGGTGGCGGTGGTATCAACGGTGACAGTTATTTTTGACTGAGAGTCGCTGCTGCCCGCATCCAGCGTGAGGGTCAGCATCTGTCCGGCCGTTAACTGCTTGCTGAAGAGCTGCTGGCTGGAGCCGTCTGACGCCACTGCGCTGAAAGTAGCGTTGCCGGCATCAAAATATCCAAAACGATTTTCAGTAGATGTGTAATCCAAGCTGCCATGCTCCTGCGATACGGTCAGTGTGCCCGGATATTTGACGATGTACCGCTCTGTCATCTTTACGCGCAGACCGGCATTGACCATCTTGCACAGGAAATCCACGTTCACGCTTTCTCCGCTGGCAGCAACCACGTTTACCGCATCGCCATATACTGGAGAATCCCAGTCGGGTGCGTCAAACTCTTCGCTTACGATGCTCAAGGAGTAGGCTCCGGCCGGCACCGATATGACCTCCGGCCTTGCGTCGTATCGGCCATAATAAACATATTCTCCAGCTGCGTTTGTAATCTGCAGCACAAAGCTGTTGGTGTCGGGCATAGCCATACCGCCGGCCTTAGTGGCAATCGTGTTCTCCTGCCTGATGGAAAGATTAAGCGTAGCGAATTCGCTACGCTCTGAAATAGTACATCCTGCGGCCATCAATGCCGCCACTGCAATTGCGAAGGTCATTCCCTTCGCCTCTGATCTTTTTCTCATATTACCTCCGTTTTAAATGTTAATAATACGGTGGCAAGATAGCTTTAAAAGACGCAGACAGAGAAAAAGATCAGAGTTCGTGCAGGAATAATTGTGTTTTTAAAAACAGTTAAACGTTTAAAAACGGATAAACTGTCTAATCTGAGATAAGTTTCTCGCACAGGGCGAGGTTGTCGGGACGGATAATGACCTTAGCGCTTCCCAGCTGGCTGAAGGCGTACATGTACTCTATAGAGATGCCTCCCTCAGAAAGCTTATTCATATAGGGTGCTATTGCGCCTGGTTTGTCGGGGCACACCAGACATACTACATCGGTGGTGTTAACCGCGAAGCCTGCGGCGCGGAGCGCCTCCACAGCATGGTCGGTGTCATCTACAATAAGGCGGAGGATGCCGAAGTCAGAATTCTCAGACACAGTGAAGGCCTGCATGTCTACGCCGGCTTGCCCAAGGATGTTAGTGACCTCTGTGAAGCGGCCAATCTTGTTCTGCAAAAAGATGGATAGCTGTTTTATAATCATAGCACTAAGATATTAAATTTTTCTGAGATCCCTGACATGTTTTGCCTTGCCGGCACTGCGTTCTATGGCGTTGGGTTCAACTACCTTCACGTCGCACTTGATGCCGATGACGCTGGCAATGCGCCCTACGATGGCCTTTGTGAGAGCATTCATCTGGCCTACGCTGTCGCTGTAGCACTCAGGCCGCAGTTCCAGGTCGAGCTGGAAGGTGTCGGTGTTGTTTACGCGGTCCACGGTAATCATATACTGTCCGTTGCACTCGGGGAACTCCATGATTACGGCCTCTATCTGAGTCGGGAACACATTCACGCCGCGGATGATGAGCATGTCGTCGGTACGTCCCATGATTTTGTTCATCCGCACCGCGGTGCGTCCGCACTTGCACTGTTCGTAGTTCAGCGAGGTCAGGTCGCGGGTGCGGTAGCGGATCACCGGCATGCCCTCTTTGGTGAGGGTGGTGAACACCAGTTCGCCCTGCTCGCCGTGAGGCAGGGGCTGCAACGTCACCGGGTCGATGATCTCAGGGTAGAACATATCCTCCCAGATGTGGGTGCCGTCCTGATACTCGCATTCGCCGCCCACGCCCGGGCCGCTCACCTCTGTGAGGCCATAGATATCGTATGCCCTGATGCCCAGTTTCTCCTCGAGTTCGGAGCGCATGCTCTCGCTCCATGGCTCGGCGCCGAATACGCCGACCTTAAGCCGCATGTCTGACAGGCGGAAGTCCTCGCTCTGGTGGAGACTCTCTGCAAGGAAAAGTGCGTAGGAGGGGGTACAGCATAGTGCAGTCACGCCCAGGTCTTTCATAAGCAGCAGCTGTTTGGCGGTATTGCCGCTGGAGGCAGGGAGCACAGAGCAGCCCACCTTGGTGGCGCCGTCGTGCGCTCCCAGACCGCCGGTGAACAGGCCGTAGCCGTATGCCACCTGTACGATATCCTTCTTGTTAAGTCCGTATGCCGTCAGGCAGCGGGCCACGCCCTCGCTCCAGCATTCGAGGTCATGTTTGGTGTAGCCCGCTACTATCGGCTTGCCTGTGGTGCCGCTGGAGGCGTGAAATCGAACGATATCGCTCATCGGCGCGGCAAAGGTGCCGGTCGGGTAGTAGTCGCGCAGGTCCTGTTTGGTCATAAACGGGAGCTTGCCGATATCTTCGATTCCCTTTATGTCGGAGGGTTTCACCCCCGCCGCGTCCATACGGTCGTGGTAGTACTTCACGTTGTCGTAAGTGTACTTCACTATCCTGACCAGACGCTCGCTCTGCAGCCGCGTCAATTCTTCGCGCGGCATACACTCCATCTTGGCATTCCACATCATAAGTAGTAAGTATTAATAATTAAAGATTTATCTGCTGTTTGAGTTCTTCTATATTTTCGTGAATGTATTCGTCGCTCACCTCGCCGTTCACCAGGTCGCCTGCCAGATACTTGTCGTATGCAGTGATATCAATCAGGCCGTGGCCGCTGAGGTTGAAGAGGATAACCTTCTCCTCGCCTTTGGCGTCACATGCCTTGGCCTCGCGGATGGCGGCTGCAATGGCGTGGCAGCTCTCGGGAGCGGGGATGATGCCCTCTGCCTTCGCAAAGATAAGACCTTTCTCGAAAGTCTCCAGTTGAGGGATATCGACAGCCTCTACAAAGCCGTCCTTGACCAGCTGGGTTACGATCATGCCTGCACCGTGATAGCGGAGGCCGCCGGCGTGGATGTTAGCGGGGCGGAAGTTGTGGCCCAGGGTGAACATCGGCAGCAGCGGCGTGGAGCCTGCCTCGTCGCCGAAGTCGTACTGGAACTGTCCGCGGGTGAGTTTCGGGCAGGACGCGGGCTCGGCAGCGATGAACTGTGTCTTCTTGCCTTCGAGGATGTTGTGGCGCATGAAGGGGAAAGCGATGCCGCCGAAGTTGGAACCGCCGCCGAA
>JAFXNQ010000011.1 GCA_017529425.1 Bacteroidales bacterium
AAATCAAGAGGCCGAGAAGTGAGATGCTCTCTTTTTTCCGTTGTCTATGCCGTACTGCATTTCTGGCAGTGTCCCCATAACAATCGGGCGAAGAGTGATGTTTCTTCAAAGGTACTCTTGATGGGCCTCTTGGCGGGGGCTTTGGTTGGTACCTGTGGGCTACTGAATCTCCTCGCCTTTTTTATTTATCCGCCGAATTTGGGGGATTGACGGCTCAAAGTCTTAACTATGGCACATCTTAAATGTCCAAAGTGCGGTTCTTATAATACAGGAACGGCATACCTAAATTATGCAGGCAAAGCATTACGAGTGGCAGCAGAAGTCGCTGGAACCGCTCTTCTAGCTATGACTGGTCGCCACGCTCAAGCACATTATGCTGCCGACCGATGGAAAGAAGATGAGAGGAAGAAAACAGTAAAAGGAAACGTCTGTCACAATTGTGGACATGAATGGTAAACCTTTGATTATGCTATGAGACCAGAAGATTATTTAGAGGGCTTCATCAAATGCCCAAAATGTGGTGAAGTATATAAGGTAGAAAAAGTTGACCTCACTAAAGAAAGTGTATTCTATACGTGTAACTGTGGCGCTCAAATCCCCGTGTCATTCTTTACATATTGTTCGGAATGTCAGTATGTTGTTGGGGTAGACAATGGTATTAATACATTTGGCGCTGCGGCAAAAGAATTTGGCCGAGGCTTTTTGAAAGGTCTCAACCCGGTATACTCTGCAAAGTGGATTGCGCGCTCCTTTGACAAAAAGACACCATACGATCATGGTTCCGGCAACTGTCTTTTCTGCAATACAAAGTATGCAAGATGTCCTAACTGTCATAGCGGGGTGGAAATAGGGCCTGACACTAAGTCGGAAGACATCGTCTTTTGTACAGAATGTGGTAAAAAATTTAGATTACAATAACGAATGGGAAAGGCATTTCGCGTTTGGCCAAAGAAGACTAAAAGGCTTGCCGGGCAAGTAATCGCTCCGGCAATGGTCGTAACTGTAGTCACACAGTACCACCAACCATCCCCTTTCTCATTAGGATTGGATGAAGTGCGGGCCGCATATTTAAGAATATACAACATCGATATTAAAAAGATGGGATGTATTTCGGGAGATTTTAATTATGAATTGTTAGACAAATAAGTTATGGTTGTATCTGATTTTATACACCCAGAAGACGCGGCTACCCTAAGGGAACTCAAAACGATTCCAGGACTGCCGCAAATAATGAAGAAGATATATGAGTATGGACTTGAAGACATAATGTGGAGTAATAATGTGGCGACAAATATCAGGTTATCAGAATCCCAGATGCCCCAGATATATCGACTTCTCCCGCCTATTTGTCGAGAACTTAATATTCAGGTCCCAGAGTTGTATATGAATATGACCCCCTATCCGAACGCATGGACCTCTGGAAATAAGCGCGTCTATATTGTTATAACTATGGGGTTGGTTAAACGTTTATCAGAAGAAGAGCTTACTGCAGTCCTTGCACATGAATGCGGGCATATAGCTTGCGAACATGTCATTTACTCCACCTTGGCAGAATGGATTTATTCACTTGGTGAGAATTTGACAGACGGAGGGGAGCTTGAAAAGGTGTTAGGTAAGTTAATCAATATCATCGGATTAAAAGCTCTTCGTCAGAAACTATTCGCCTGGGAACGGGCATCAGAACTAACAGCCGACAGAGTGGGATGCTATTGTACTTCAGCACTTACTATGATTAAAGCTCTTGCAAAATTAGAACGAATACCTCCATTTATCTTAAAGGAAATGGATTTCTATGAATGGGCGAGGCAAGGTGAAGATTATGAAAAGCTCAAACAAGGAAACACTTGGAATAAAATCGTTCGTTGGGTGGCGAATTCGGATATGGATCACCCATATGGTCCGGTACGGGCTCATGAGGTTTTAGTTTGGGAACACTCTAAACAGTATAATCGCTTATCACAAGGTATTACGTGCCCTAAGTGCGGTGCGGCAATAAACGCCGACTGGAAGTATTGCAAAAAATGTGGTTGTAGTATTAATTAAAAAAGAAAAGCCTTGATGACTATCTTAACTATCATCTTAATTGTCATACTCGTTTTCGGCTTAAATCAGACTTATAAAGAAACACAGGTATTGACGAAGAGTCGAGAATCATTAATCGCTAAACGTAAACGATCATATAAAGTTGGTATTCGAAGACTCGTGTCTTACGGGATTATTCTAGGTGTAGGTATTTATCTGTACGCAACCAAAGAAATTACGAAAACCGTTACTGAAAACATATGGCTTATTGGAGAGGTCACAAATACAATGTGGACTGCGAATCATTATTGGGCCTTTCTATGTGTGTTCGTGGGAAGTATTGGAACCCTCCTTGGCCTTATAAAAACAGTGGGTAACTACTCTGAATACACAATGTTTTCTAGGATGACTGATTTTGAATATCAACAGAAGAGGGCTGAAATCCGGAATAAACAAGCAGAAGAGCTTAGACAGGTTAAGCAGGCCAGGAGATCGCAAAAAATAGGTGAAGTTATTGGTAGGCTGCTATATGGGTAGTTTGTCTTTTGGGTGTTACGCAAATGTTTCTTAATATAAAATGTGTCCTATGCATAGAATAATTCTGACTGGACGTTCGATAGAATATCGAAAGATGTATGAAGTGCCAGTATCTCAGTTAATTGAAGTGGCTCCGGCAAAGATTATTTGCGGCAGTAATAGTGTTAATAAGTGTCCAAAATGTGGATCTTCGAATTATACCGAAATGGAGGTGTCTGATACCGCAGGGAAGATAGGGGGTTATGTATTCGCTGCTATCGCCACTTTTTTGAATCCGCAACATGGTGCCCACATGGTTCATCATGCAGCAGAAAATAAACCCAAGAAGAAAGTCCGCATATGCAAAAAATGCGGGCACGAGTGGGATGCTTAATAATAGATTCAAAAATCACGTGCCTAATTAAGTAGACTAAGACAGCTATCGTATATTTTCCAATAAGCGTGCGGCGGTGATGGCGGCACATCATTACTAATGGCCCTACTAGATGACATAAGAACCGAAATTGAACAACTCAAGACGCTGCCGCAGGACATATTAGTGACGAAAGCTGAGAGTGCATACAAAATGCTTGGCGAAATGACGAAGCAGCTGGAGAAGAACGTAGAGAAATGTTTGGCAGGGGCTTTCCCAGAGGCTACCGAATTATTATGCTCGATGCTGGATATGTATCGGCGCCTTGGGCAGGTGGCGCCAATGATAACCATTTCCAGAGAAGACTACGCCAGAGCTATAACTTTAGCGGGGGTGAATTTGGCCATTAATAGGCCCCAAGATGTGATTTCGGTCTTTGAGGAGGGGACAGAACGGCTTAGGGGCCCAAGACAATAGAGGAGGATTATTATATGGCGATATTAAAACGGGAGTACAAGGATTTGATGGAAAGGCTTCAGCGTTGTTCTAATAATAACAACACTCAACTTTATCAAGACAGTATTGATTTCCTTAAAAAGGCCAAGAAAACGCTCCGCGACAAGACGCGTTCTTACTACATCATATATGGACGGGATAATACCTCGCTCGAGGATGCTGTTGAGCAAATCCTACAGTCTTCCCTTCGTAAACTGTGGCCTCTCGAGAGACAGACAAAAATCTCATTACAACAGTATATGGATGAGATTCAGGAAGCCTTCGGATGCACATTCAAGAAAGTCAAATCAGCTGAGTGGATGCAACGATATAAGTTCCAAATCGACGGGCAGAAGTGGACCCTTTCTCAAGGCGGAAACTTGCCTAATGATTGGAGGTCAGAATATTTAATCACACTCAATGACTACTTAAGTGTCGGAAGCCCTAAAGAATTGGTGCAGGTCATTCAGTTTTTCAATGTCCTTCTGCCAGAATTCAGGTCCTATGTCACAGATTACGCACAAAAGGGCAGATTCTTCAATGCGAAGCGATCAAAGGTTTCTGAGGAGGACCGCATCATACATGATCTCCCACTGACAAATAAAGCTGCATTGGACTTGACAAAACCCTATCCAAGCATGACCGTAGAACTTCTTTGTCGTAAGGTCCAAGAATACAATGTCCTGTATTTTGAAGGGATGCTGCCTCCTTGCTCGGTAAAACTAAGCGGCGGGCTGATTTCAAGAAAGAGGAATCCCTGTTATGCCTACTATGGAACCGGGAAAGACACCATCGTTGTGGATTTCTATGTCACATATTGTTCAAGCGGACGAATAAGGGCACTCCTTCTGCACGAGATGATTCACCACTATATGTATCATTTCTATCGGCATGAGTTTAAGAAAGAGACATCCCACGGCGCCACATTTCAGCGGATTCGTCGAAAGCTGAATGAGAAGTACGGACTCAGGATTGACCAGAAGATGACGGCGGCGCAGAAGTATTATCGGATTTCATCCGTTGAGATTGCACATTGACATTCTTGGAGGCTATGCAAAAGAGCGTGACTAGCCTCAAATAATGGAAGATGGTCCTTGGGGTTCCCACAACAACCGACAAACAAAAGAAATAAGAGGGTGACAAAAGTCCAATGGACTTAGAGGTCATCCTCATTTTTGTCCACTCCGGCAGTATTAAGCAGCGTCCTTCAAACTCTTATTATTGAAGGAACATCATTTATTTTGAGAGCATTTTACTTTTTGCTAATTTTACGCTGTCGAGGGAGAGAAATCCATCGATAAAGGTGCATTAGCGCTTTTGGCCCAACCATAAATACCCGCCAGTATTAAATCAAGAGGCCGAGAAGTGAGATGCTCTCTTTTTTCCGTTGTCTATGCCGTACTGCGTCTCTTGCAGTATCCCCATAACAATCGGGCGAAGAGTGATGTTTCTTCAAAGGTACTCTTGATGGGCCTCTTGGCGGGGGCTTTGGTTGGTACCTGTGGGCTACTGAATCTCCTCGCCTTTTTTGTTTGTAGTGCCGTTCCCAGGGAGACAAACGGTGAACTAAAACCACGTTGCTATGCCTATATATCGTGTAACCACCAAGCGTACGGTCCAAACAAATGGAATCCGCATTGACCCCGGCATGTCCGTAACAGTCAGAACCAATGGCTTCTCCAGTCCTCTTCAAACAAACGGAGGTCAACCCGTAGTCGATGCCTTCATGAGACTCTACGACATCGACATCCGCAGGATGGGTATCTTGAGCCCTGTATATCTTGATGTTGAACGGATAGGATAAATAGATATGAACGAAGATAAGCTTGCCGTTCAGGCGTTCTCCAAACTAGATTTGTTTCTATCTGGCGCATTGGATAAGGAATTGAATTCGGCCATACGAGGGAGAGCCATAGTTGGGGGGCTCTGTATGGCAATACCCCTGTGGGGAATTGAGACGATAGTTTACATTATTGCCTTGTGGGGAATGTATAAGAAAGTTGCCCAGATTAGTACTGTTCCGTTCAAAGATCATCTTTTGAGGAATGTGGGTGGCGCAGTAATAGTAAATATTATCATTGGGGTCGTTGCTGGTATATTGCTAGATTTATTACCTGTCGTAGGTTGGGTCGTGTCCTTCGTTGTTGGTTTTGCCAGTATCACCATATCCGGAATGGCATATGTAAAGGCTCTTAAGGCTCTTCACGGAAACAAAGCGAAAGCAGATATCAATGTTCAACGAGGTCTTGCCTCTATGAATAAGAATACCGGGTTCAGCCAACAAACCTCCTCATACATCAATAAGATAAACGAGTACGTAGATTTACCGGCAGAAGTCAATACCATGAATCAATCCCGGAAGAGCAATGCTTGAAGATGGTGAGATTGGCCCTAGAGAACGTAAGCACCTTGAAAGAAGCCGGGTGCGTCTGGGAATTAATGAAAACAGAGCAAAAGACATAGAAAACAAATCAAATCAAGATGACAACTACATGGCTGAAGTAAAAATAATAAAAGACACAATAGCCGATGCCTCCATGAGAATCTACGGCATTGATGTCCACAAGACTGGTATCTTAAGCCCTATATATCTTGATGTTGAACGAATAGGATAATAAGTTATGGCAGACATTCTACTATTTGGCCCACAAGGAGCAGGTAAGACACAATTGTATTACTCCCTACGTAGATTAAACTATAACAAGGCTGAAGAAACAGGACTAGAGGACTATAAAGTACAGAAACCTGGTCTCTTTAGCTGGTTTCGAAGAAGAATCACAATTCATGAAATGGGTGGAAAAAAATTATGGCTTAATCAAGAGTCTTTACGCCAAGCATTCAAGTCACATTCCAAGTTGGTTTTCGTCTTCAATGGGAATGAGTTGATTAAAGAAATGGAGAATTACAAAGAGGGCGGGTACATTAGCTCACTTATTAGATGCTACGTAATGCCAGCGTTAGAGAAAACAAAAATAAGTAATGCCCCTCAAGTTGTTACAATTAATGATGATTCAGAAACTATGAGCGGAGATGAAAGGCACGTAACAAGAAATGATAAGTCCAACGGAGATTCCCATAAAGATAAGTATGATAGGAAGGAAAGAGATATGGAAGCAAAGTTAAGTAAGGAAAGTAAGGACCGCAAGAATGATATCTTTTTTATCGCGACTCATGTAGATAAGTTTGATAGGAAAGGAAGGGATATGGCAGCTGAAATATACCATTACCTAGAGACGGCTAATGACGAATACTGTAAAGTGGCAAATGGAACAAGATATACATTCAAAGAGCTATTGATTGGAAATCTCTTTTGCTTAGATGCTAGGGATTCTAAAGAAGTCGGCGACCGTTTCAAAGATATTATCAAAGAATAGAATGAAGACAATACTAACACATCAGAGCGCCCAGTATCAAGGTGAGGATGTTCTGGTTATTGATGGTGAGAAGAGCATTTATTCTGGGACTTCAGCTCAAGTAGAAGCCCAAAAACTTATACGAAAATTATATAATCCGCAGTTTGAAGAAAAAATCCCTGGCATATTTAAGTGCACAGGGACGTCTCGTTCTCTGAAGATTTTTATTTCAGATTCAGGAGAACTTGTTGTCTCATCAAATTTTCAGAGTAATGATGACAAAGGCAGAAACATAAGTTATGATTTTTATTGTGACAACATTGATAATTCTGCAAGGGTAATCCGTGTCCTTGCCGATGACTCTCGAATTGCAGGGATGAAGCCTAATCCCGCTGACATAAAAACACTTAATAAATTTCTCACATTCTATAAAAATAGAGCGCGCAACTGTGTTTTAGCGGGGGCAGGCGCTCTTGTTTTTTTATGGGTGTTGATTAAAATCATTTTTTAAGCATGAGTACTCAAGACTTAACGCCGGCTCTTTGCATATTGAATCCGGACGATGTATTCAATCTAAGGAAGAACCATAAAGAAGATTGTTATTACTGCAAAACTCCATACGAAGTCTTAGAGATGAAAAGCCAAGGTATCTCCTTTCCTGTTGAACCACATTTGCAAGAAGGTTTGGTATTAACACGAGAATCCACCGGCAAGGGTTATTATTATCGAACGGACGAAACTGACTGCAGAGTTATTAATAATCGCTGCCTTGCTATCGAGTCAATTCTTTCATATCTGGGAGCAAAGGAATTCCGATATTCTGAAACCTCATCGTTTAGGGGCAAACATTCTGAAGACATCGATATAGAGGTTGGGGTCAAGAAAGGTGGAATTGATGTTGATAGTACGACGGGGGTTAATACCAATACTAATAAGGGGAAAACAGGAGATGAAACAGCCTCTGCAAAATGGATGAGTGGCTATTATTCTCATGAAAGCTATCTGCGGGCTGTAAACGCAGCCAAAGTGAACGGCCTTATTACTGATCCAGTAATAGCCTCATTATTGGAACAAAGGCGTCCTGGCCATCCGAATCCCATTGTATCTCAAGAGTATCACGTGAACGTTACGGCAGATTTGGACAAGAACATTCATGTGTTAGAAGACATTAGTGCGAATCTTAAGGATAAAATCGGTGGTCATTTAAAGGTAGATGTCAAGACATCACGAAAAGTAGATCAATCCTCCTCGGTAGACTTTTTTGTGTCTTTTGCACCAAGCCCAACAGAGGTCTATCAGCAAGCGATAGAAGATGAGAAGAAAGTACCACCTCGCGGAAACAGATGGCTTTGGCCGGTTATTGCAATAGCAGCTGTCGTTATTATTGCAACAGTATTGATTATTGTTCTGTAGCCGAATACAAAGCATCCTAAAATTAGCTGATATTATCGCATTTGGTGATTGATGGCTTTATGGCAACGAAAGTTCTCCACTTCCCACAACCGGCCCGTCGTGTTTATACAGCGGTAAAGCACGTTGTCCATAATACCCCTGGAATGAAGCGGGTAAAGTGTGATGACCAGAGATTTATTGTTTCTGCATCTCACGGCTGGTCGCTGATCCCACTTGGCGAGAATGTCAAAACCGGGTTGTGGCAGACGGAACAGAAGAATCGGATGTCTATGTTGAATCAAAGGGAAAAATCATCATCAACCCGTTTGTCATTCCGCAGAACAAAGCAAATATTCAAGAACTATCTGATTATATCAAGAATAGGGTGGGAAAGTTATGTTCAGACGAGGAAATAAAACTAAATCATTAATCAATTATGACAGCTATTGTAGGTATACTCAATAAACGTGGCGTGGCTATTGCGGCTGACAGTGCGGTTACGGTGAGCAGTGGCGGCAATGTCAAGATTTACAACACAAGTCAAAAGATTTTCAAACTTTCAGACAAGAATCCTTTAGCGTTGATGATTTATGGTAAGGCGTCATTTATGGGTGTTCCCTGGGAAGTTATCATCAATCTGTATCGGGATGAGCGGGGGGAGAGGACGTTTGACAAGGTTCAGGATTATGCGTCTGACTTCCTGAAGTTTCTCGGTGACCTTGATTTTGTCAAAGGCGAGGAGGACCAGCGTGATTATCTGATTCGTGAGATGTACACCGTTTATAACAAATTGACAACGCCCATACAGGCAAGGGCAGAAGAAGATATCGAGTTGCTTGAAGATCCTACTGAAGAAGATGCTGAAAGAATCTACTTGAAACATTCAGAGAATGTCCATAAAGAATTCGCCGACATTTGCAATAATGCCGGGAAGGTCGAGGGCTTATCTTCATATACTTACGAAAGATTCTGCAAAACCATAGAAGAACCGCTGGAGTATGTGATGAAAGAAGTTATTGAGGAGAATTGGGATGAGAAAGAAAAAGAAGTGTGGCAAAAATCTTTCTTCAACTATCTGACGTCAAAATCCTTTTACAATCAAACGGGGCTTGTATTTATCGGGTTTGGAAGTAAGGATATATATCCGTCGTCATATTCCGTCTCGGTGTCTGGCATAATAAACGGCTGTCTGAGGTGGCTTGAAGATGATAAGTATGAAATAACCAACAAGAATTCCTCCTTGATTTTGCCCTACGCGCAAACCGATGTGATGATGACTATGATGAAGGGTATTGCCCCCGCCTTTTATAGCCAGATACTTGAATCGCATAAAAACTCTCTTGATAAAACAAAAGAGAAGATAACCGCATTTTTGTCTGAAGCCGGAGTTGCAGAAGATATCCTGGATCGGGTGGCAGATATGGAAACAGATGATATACAGAAATCTTACGATGAAGAACTGGATGACTTTATAAAGGAAAACTACATCCAGGGTGTAGTTGATGCCGTTGACTCTTTTAACCTTGAAGATATGACCAACATGGCGGAAAGTCTCATTTCAATCACCAATCTTCAAAGACATTTCTCTTCATCTGAAGAATCTGTCGGTGGCCCTATCGAGGTTGCCATCATAACGCGTGGCGGTGGTTTCAAGTGGGTGAAGCACCGTAATGTCCCTGCTGTTGACTGATAATTCGAGTGTAGTTAATCGCTTTTTATTGTAGAGGCGTATAATGCTTGTATTTGGCGAAAGTTAATGGATTAAGGGGGATACTGGCGGTGCTGGCGGCTGATAGCGCCGTGACGGTTAATTCGTCCAGCGGGACCAAGATATATAATACGGCACTTAATAGCGAACTTTATTTAGAGAATAATGAGCTTATCATGCAGTTTTAACATAGAGGATTTCCGTCAACAAGTTAAGTATGGGATTCGCACAGGATCAAAGGGCGTTATCCAAGAAATTGATATTGTAAATGCACTGTATCGGGTCTGGCCAATACGCTATCAGTATAAAGTTGACATTCAATTATATTTAGATGCTGTTCAAAAGGCATTTGATTGTTCCGTTGATAAAGTGAATGATGACCTTTGGGACGAGAAATACGAAATCTCAATTGATGGCTTTTCCTGGACTCTAGAATGTGGGCATAAAAATTATCAACCATTTAGCATCTTCTTGAATGAATGCTTACCTGTTGGTTATCCTGAGGACACGGTGAAAATGATTTCCGTTGTGAATGGGCTCCTCCCAGAGTTACGAGCTTACTGTGAGTGGCTCTCAAATAGGCGCATCAAGCGAAATGGAGGGGTGCCCCCCCCAGAGTTGCTCACCTACGATCCTAAGAAATACCCTATTAATTCCTCGATTCCCAATAACTCTATAACTAAAGAACTGCTGAATCGTAAATTTGTTGAGTATAATCAACTTTATTTTAGCAATAAACTCACTTTCTGTCCAATATCTATCTGTAGTATAAAAGCTTTGAGACCAGGAAAGAGAAAGAAACACTGTGCTTACTACAATCCCAACCCTCGGTGCAGCTTATTTGAAGCAATTGATTGTGAAATAGTGATAGATACCCTCGTTACTTACTGCTATGATGTAATGATTAGATCTGTGTTGCTTCATGAAATGATTCACCATTTTGTTAGGACTTGTTTTCCAAAATCAAGAATTGAATCTTCACATGGACCAACTTTTCAAAGAATTCGAAGACAACTGAATCTGAAATATAACCTTGGAATTGATAAACCTCAAACTAAAGAAGCATTGTCATACGATATTCAACAGATTGAGATATAAAATTAAGTGTAATGCTTGTTCAAAGCATTCAAAATGTACATCATTGCCGACAATCTTCTCCTTCTCGATGAGTTCCCGCCACATATTGACGTAGATATTCATTTGCTAATTCTCCTCATCCTCCTCACTCCACTCTATGGGCTTCTGCTCTTTTAATAAATCATTTAACTGATATGAATACAACTGTCATTAAAAAACCATACGCTAGTTTCATGAAAGAGGTGCTGTCTTTTTGTGAAACAGCTTGTGGAGAATACCAAATACCCATTTTATTGATTTCGACAAGAGATATAGCATCTTCCCTTTTGTACGAATATTTTAAAAGGTTCATCCTCTCTGAGGATCCAAGAGAGTCACTCTTCAGGGATTTAAAAGAGGATGTTGACCTGAGACGTGTAGAATCACGTCTTAGAAAACTTCAGAAGAGTAGCCTTTATATCTCTGACCAAGAACGTTTTTCTGAGGATGATTTGGCAGCATTGGACACGAGGGGCGCTATGATTGTTATTATAGATGACCTGGCCGCTGCTCCTCCCGTAGATGCTCTGGAAAAGTGGGCAGAAGAAAAAGGTGTCAAGGTTATTGTCAGGCAAGATATGGAAGACGAGTAGAATAATTGATATGGGTAAATACGATTCCGCAATCAAGTTCGCCGAAGAACAGATAAAGCGCATGAAGGACCAGATTGCGCTGTACAAAAAGTTCAAGAATCCTGGCTGGGAAGGTGCTGTCAAGGCTCTTACCCGGCAAATAAACAGTAAAATGGCTTCAATTGCCGATATGAAAAAACGCAACAAGTAGTATTATCTGACTGAAGAACAATAAAAAATGCAAGATATGTTTTGGCTTATTCTAACCAATTTTCTCGCATGGATGCTTTTATACCTAGCCATAACTGTAGAGAGCAAATGGATGAAGATTCTGTGTGCCGTTATTCTCGTGGGTGGTATTGTGTGTATATTTTTGGCAAAGCCTGATTTTATTTTTGCGAACCCCACACGTTCGAGAATAGTAAATTTTATCTGCGATGTGATAGGTTGTAACGAGTCCGCGAGCATAGGCGTGTCGCCTGCAGGCGATAGCGAAGCGCGTGCGGGTGGGGTTCAGAATAGCCAGCGCGGAGCGGCAGGGTTTGGGGCGGCGCCCCAGTATCATAGGAGGGCAGGCGGTTGTAGTGACAGGGAGCAAAGCTTTCATGCGAGGCATAGCCCGTCGCGGGATAGGCCACTTGGGAGCAACGACAACTTACACATTTCTACTAACCAGCATTTCTCGTTTTTGAAAAACAATCCTGACAATAGGGGCTGGGCTATGATTCAGTGGGTTATCTCTTAACCTACTTTGAAAACAGACACAAAACAGCAGGAAGTCTTAATCTTTCTGTTTCTAATGAACTGGTAATTTACCTTTGGCTAAATGATAATCGTGTACAAATAATCGCCTAAAGGGGACGAGCCACTTCGGTGCAAAAGAGACAAAACAAAACCCACTAACTTGACCGTTGGGCCAGAGGTTAATGGGATTCACTGTTGCAAATGTAATCAATAATTATGAAGTATCAAGAATATGAGCATTATTTCTCACAGAAACGACTGAGTAGATACGTGCTGGCCTGCGGTGATGACAAACGGAAAGCAATCGCTCTTTATCGCTACAATCTAAGACTAGCACAAGAGTTACTGACGATTGTAAGTTGCTTTGAGGTGTCTCTAAGAAATGCTATTGACGGCATTCTCATGCTGAAGCTTGGAGAAGAATGGCTAAAGAACTCTGTGTCATCTGGAGGCATTTTCACATTACCAGTTCTGCACAAAACTAACAAAACAATTACCGATGCTCTAAACAAGCTAAGGGAACAGGGCAAGCCGTGATTTACACGGAGTACATACGTATTGAGTACCAGAAGATTCAAACTCTTTTTCAGTGGATGGGCATAGATAGCAAGTCCATGCTATATGGGTTAGATCATGTACTAAAGGTATGTGACAGTATCGACAGTCTTTGCAGACGGCCATCATGAATTCTTCACCGCGGGGGTCAAGGAAAAGGAGCTGTAGCGACGGGCTGAAAAGTGCCAACGCATGAAAGGGGTTGCGACCGGCGCTAACGGAAGACGCCGGTGCGACGGTGTGAGCCGCTCTCGCGAAGGCGGGAGCGGTGAACTGGTCGCAGCCCGAGTGCACAAAAACGCCGGCAATGCGAGTGATGTCTGAGCGAAGAGCCGTCAGGCTCGAAGCGAGTCCGCGAGCATAGGCGTTTTTGAAGCGGAGGACAGGCGTCTGTAGTGACAGGGAGCAAGCCTTTCATGCGAGGCATAAGCCCGTCGCGAAGGAAGTATGCACCACTTTGCAACAAAAACGTTAGAAATTATGAGTGTACCAATTTGGTACACATAATGAAAAGATTTATATTTGCCTAAAAGAATTAAGGTATGGTAGTTGTCAGCAGTAGAGAATTCAGGGCTAATCAGCGCAAATACTTTGGCCTGGCGCAAACTAATGACGTCGTGATAACATCTCGTTCTTTTGGTAATTACAGGCTGGTACCACTAAAAGAAGATGATATGTTAATAGATGAAAAGATGTTAGATGCCAAGATCAAGCAGGGCATAGAAGACTACGAGGCTGGTAGGGTTCATCGTATGAAAGATGGTGAGAGTGTGCAAGAGTTTTTGGGGCGAATGATTAGTGAGGATTGAAATGTACACGATTGTATTCTCTGAAGAAGCTAAGAAAGATATCAAGTTACTACATAAGCATGCTCCGCATGCTGTAACAAAACTCGCCCTACTCCTTGAAGAAGTTCGCATCCACCCTCGCACAGGGATAGGACAAGTTGAACAACTTAAAGGTTATGACGGCTCCGTCTATTCCCGACGTATCACAAAAGAGCATCGGCTAGTTTACAGAATCATTGACAACGTTGTGGAGGTATTGGTGCTGTCTGCTTTTGGACATTACAAATAGGTCTGCGGCACTACTAGCTTTCACTCTTGCGAACTTGATTTATTTTTAATGAAATGAAGTTTAGCTGAGATTGACATAGTTGCCCTTCGTCTGAAAGAGAATGTACTCGATGTAATAGAGGTAAAGCGGAATCAGGTACTTGTACTGCTCTTCTGCGATGAGGGTGTCGGGAAAGAATTCGCGGGCCTGAGAGAGCATGGAGAACGTCTGCCGTTACCACAGTGCGCTTAACTCACGGGAGAAAACCAAGTGAACAAATCCATCATTTTTCTTGACAATTATAAATCTTATTATACCTTTGCAAGAGATTCATACTTGTTGAATCGTTAATGCCTAATACAAGCAGACATTCAGCCCAAAATGGATGTCTGTTTTTTTTGAGACTCACCGAGGGGAGGTACTGTTATGGTTGAGAGTCTTTTCTACAGGTATTAACGTTAACATGTATGAAACAGAGAAAAAGACTCAAGTACATACAAATCTCCATTAGAGTGGAGGGGTTCCATCTTATCAAAGTTAAGTCGTACAAACGACGTCGCGGGGATAAGATTGAAAAAGTCAAGAGTCATTATCGCAGGATTTTTGGGAGCCTGAGATAAAAGACTCTAACTGATGCCAGAAGGCGTGCTGCTCTATCCCCTCGGTTTTTCTCAAACATCAGAGGGTGACTAAAAAGGTATTTAAACTCTCTGAGAATTGAATATTTGGATAGGACCCGCGTACAGTAGTACGCAGAAAAAGAGGGCGACTAAGACTTTTTAGTCACCCTCTTGTTGTTTATAGCTCATAAGATGAGAATCTGATCGAAAAGATGTCAACTGCGCTTCGTGGGGACTACGTACTTGTGCTGCTCTTCTGAGAGGAGAGTGTTGGGGAAGACTTCGCGGGCCTGGGCGAGCATCGGCTCCAGGTCTTTGTACCGGGTGGAGAAATGCCCCAGAATGAGTTGCCCGGCACGGGCTGCAGCGGCGGTCTGCGCTGCCATACGGCTGGTGGAGTGGAAATACTTGGCTGCGTGGTCTTCGTAGTCGTCGGCGTAGGTAGAGTCGTGATAGACAAGGTCGGCGCCGGCTATCCACTGGGGCAGTTGCTTGAACGGAGCCGTGTCGCAGCAGTAAGCCAGAGAGCGGGCCACATAAGGGATATAGGTGTAATCCTCTACCTTTAACTTTTTGCGGCCGCGGCGCACGTCTTCTCCCCTTTTCAGCGCGCCGATTTCCGAAAGTGTGAGACTGTCGCGCTCTATGAGTTCCTTGCGTATGTTGCGGGCGGGTTCTTTCTCCTTAAAGAGAAAGCCGAAGGTCGGCACGCGGTGCCTGAGCGGGAAGGCAAATACTTCCAGCGGCCGCATATCCACAATCTTCTCTTTGGTCTTCATAGTGAGCGGCGTGAAGTTGATGTCGTATTTTACGCCGTCGGCAAAATTCTGATAGAAGAAGTCCAGAATGGCCTGGAAACCGGCCGGAGCATAGATATACAACGGCGCGGTGCGGCCCTGCATCGCCATAGTGCTCAGCAGCCCGAAGATGCCGAAAAGATGGTCTCCGTGCAAGTGGCTGAGCAGGATGTTGTCAATCCACGAAAAGGCTATGCTGCACTGCTGCAGCGACATCTGGCATCCCTCGCCGCAATCTACCAGAAAGCGGTGGTTGTGCACCGTAACCACGTGCGCGCTCGTGTGCCGCACCGGGTTGGCGCTCGCGCTCGCCGTTCCCATCGTTATCAGAGAGAATTCCATACTATGCGCTAAGTTACGCTTTTTTGTGCTAAATTTGCTTAGACAATAATCATTTCAAATATGAAAAGAATAACCATTTTGACGGCGATGATTTTTGCCGCATTATCTTTTACTAGTTGCGCCCCTTCGACAGAATCGTCCGGGTGGCTGAAAGGGACCACCTGGAAGGCAGATGTGGCAGGAGATAACGGCGAAGGTTACATCAAGATCCATTTCTACGCAATTGGTGGTTATAAACTTGACATTCACACCAATGAGTCAGAAACCCATCTCGTTACAACGATGTCTCCCGACTACGACTTCCCGACACTTTATTTCCCGATAGAATGGGACGTAGAAGATGACAAACCCGTGAATGTCATATACAACACCGGAACGTTTTCGGAGGACTTCAAGACCCTGCATTTCGATACTTTCCGTGACAGAAGCTTCAAGATTGGTGATTCCTCATACTACAAGGAATACAAGGATATCGACTTCATAAGAAAATAACTCTACAAATAGATAAAAGAAACAGGGATGCCCCGGCGTGGAGCATCCCTGTTTCTTTTGAAGTAGTTTGGAGATTATTTCTCTGCAGCTTCCATCTCGCTCTTGAGAGCTGCCAGGTCGCTGATGTCACCGAAGGTGGTGACCTCGTTTGCAGCGTTGTTCTGCTTCATAACCTTAGCGGTGGAAGCCTCTTCGCTGTTGCGGGCCTTTACAGCCTCTTCCTTCTTGGGCTCCTCGAAGGTGCGGGTGTGAGAGAGGATGAGCTTGCGGGAGTTCTTGTTGAACTCAAGCACCTTGAACGGAAGGGTCTCGCCCTCCTTGATGGTGGAACCGTCCTCCTTGGTCATACCTTTAGCCACTACGAAGCCTTCGATGCCGTTTGCAAGAGCAACGGTAGCGCCCTTCTCAGTTGCGGATACAACAGTACCGTCGTGTACGGAACCCTGAGTGTAGATAGACTCATACTCCTCCCAAGGGCTCGGTTCGAGCTGCTTGTGGCCCAGGCTGAGACGGCGGATGTTAGGCTCAATGTCAAGAACAACAACCTCGATGGTGTCACCTACGTTGACAACCTCGCTGGGGTGTTTGATCTTCTTGGTCCAGCTCAGGTCGCTGATGTGGATCAGGCCCTCAACACCCTCGTCAAGCTCTACGAATACACCAAAGTTGGTGATATTGCGAACCGTAGCGGTATGCTTGCTGCCGATAGGATATTTCTCTGCAATGCTCTGCCAAGGATCCTCTTTGAGCTGTTTTACGCCCAGGGAGATCTTGCGCTCCTCGCGGTCCAGGGTGAGGACAACAGCCTCGACCTCGTCGCCGACCTTGAAGAAATCCTGTGCAGAACGCAGGTGCAGGCTCCAGCTCATCTCGCTTACGTGGATCAGACCCTCGACACCGGGCTGAATCTCAACGAATGCGCCATAGTCTGCGATAACCACAACTTTACCTTTAACCTTGTCACCTACCTTGAGGTTGGGATCGAGTGCATCCCAAGGATGAGGATAAAGCTGCTTGATACCAAGGGCGATACGCTTCTTGACCTCGTCGAAGTCCAGGATAACGACCTTGATCTTCTCGTCAAGCTTGACAACCTCTTCGGGGTGATTTACGCGGCCCCAGGAGAGGTCGGTGATGTGCACGAGACCGTCCACACCGCCAAGATCGACGAATACGCCGTAGCTGGTGATGTTCTTGACAACACCCTCAACGACCTGACCCTTCTCGAGTTTGCCGATGAGCTCAGCTTTCTGAGCCTCGAGCATAGCCTCTTCGAGAGCCTTGTGAGAAACGACAACATTGCGGAACTCGTTGTTGATCTTGACGATCTTGAGATCCATGGTCTTGTTTACATATACGTCATAGTCCCTGATGGGCTTGACCTCTATCTGTGAACCCGGCAGGAATGCCTCGATACCGAATACATCCACAATCATACCACCCTTGGTGCGGCACTTAACGTAACCCTTAACGATTTCGTCCTTCTCAAATGCCTCATTGACGCGGTCCCAGCTACGCAGGCTGCGTGCACGTTTGTGAGAAAGTGCCAGCTGGCCCTTCTTGTCTTCAGTTGATTCTACAAAGACCTCAACCTTATCGCCTACCTGGAGGGTATCCTCGCAGTATTTAAATTCAGCTGCATTGATGACTGCCTCGCTCTTGTAGCCGATATTGACAACGACTTCGCGTTTGTTCTTAGCTACGACGGTACCTTCGATTACCTCACCGTCTGCGATGTGTGAAAGTGAATTTTCGTAAGCCGCTTTGGTGGCTTCCAGATCTACGTCACCCTCGTTGTCGCTCTCGAAAGCGTCCCAGTCAAAAGTGGCGTTGTCTGCGGATGCATTGTCTGCCTTGGGGGCCTTTACCTCTTCCTGTACAGGCTGGTTGACCTCTTCCTGCAGCTGCTCCTGCTCGAGTTTGTTTTCTTCGTTCATGTTAAATTAAAGTTTTGTTTAACAAGTAATTAGACATTATTTATAGACCCCTCACGTGCGCATGGCACGCGCGAAGGGAGCGCAAAGATATGGAAATTTCCTTAAAATGCAAACAGAATCAGCTAATTACAGCATTTTGCGACGGTGGAAGATGATGAGCACCATAAGCACGAGCATCAGCATCAGGGAGATAATCATCACAAAATCCCAGATACCACCAATCAGCGGGAGCTTCACATTCATACCGTAGATGCTGGCGACCAGAGTGGGAGGCATCAGCAGCAGGCTCACCAGCGTAAAGATTTTCATAATCTTGTTCTGGTCCAGATTAATCAGGCCAAGCACGGTGTTCTGCAGATATTCCAGACGTTCAAAATTGAAGTCCGTGTGGTTGATAAGCGAGGTGATATCCTTGAGCAGGCCTGAGAGCTTGTCGTTGATTTCATCCGGAGTCTTCTCACTCTTGAGCACGCTGGAAATCATTCGCTGCTTGTCCACTATGTTCTCGCGAACCATCATTGTGTTTTCCTGCAGCTGGTTGATGTCGATCAGGAAATCCTCGTTCATATCCTCGCCCAGGCTCACGCGGCGGCTGTACTGCTCCAGTTCCTTGCTCATCAACTCAATCATATCGGCATCCAGGTCGATCCGGTTGTCCAGAATGCCCACGAGGACATGGAATCCAGTGGGATAATAGCGGATGCCGGCTGTAATGCGGCGCTGTATATCGGTAAAGCTGCGCAGGGCTGCCTGGCGCACAGAGACTATGGTTTTGCCGGACAGGATAAAGGAGACCGACTCCATAGTGTAGTTCTCCGGACTGGGAATCAGGAAGTTGGTGTTGATGAATATAGCGGTGTCATCCTCGCTGTAACGGGATGAACTCTCAATTTCTTCTGCCTGTGCGCGGGTCTGCAGGGTGGTGCTCAGGTAACTCTCAACAGCACGCTTCTCCTCCCCTTCCGGGTCAAACAAATCGAGCCACAGCACGCTCTCGCGCGGCAGCGTCTTGAGAATTTCCAGATTGTTGGTGGATTCAAACTTTGATTCCTGGTTCCTGTAAAAAATTTCGATCATAACTCTCCATGCATAACGGGGTTGATAACTGGGGTGATTAACCAACAGATATCAGCAACCGTTCTCGAGGAGACGTCTTTACAAATTTTATGTTCAGTACAGAAATCATTAACAATTATGAAATTGTCCGGCAAAGGTACGTTTTTTTTCTAAAAAACAAGGTGTTCCAGCAAAATCTTGACGCCTATGGCTATGAGGATTATACCTGCAGCGATACCAGCCGAGCGCCCGAGTATCTTCTCGAAGGCGCGTCCCCCAATCAGGCCTGCTGCTGCCACAAGAGCCGTCACGCCAAAGACAGCGGAAAAAGTCACGGTCAGTTTGATTGCAGGAAGAACCATCATTGCGAGCGAAATGCCCACCGCAAGGGCGTCGATACTGGTGGCGATGCCCGCCACCACCAGCGGTCCGAAGTGCATCAGGTCGGCCTGCTCTTCTTCTGCCGGGCGGAGCGCCTCCACTATCATCTTGCCGCCGATAAACAACAGCAGGCCAAAGGCGATCCAGTGGTCCACCGACTCAATCAGCGGGAGGCAGGCAGCCCCAAGCACCCACCCCAGAGCGGTGAATGCCGCCTGAATGAAGCCGAGCGTGAGATCAATTTTCAAATGGTCTACAACACCAATCTTTCCGCTTGTGGCGCCAAAGGCCATGGTCACCGCCAGAGTGTCGGCGCAAAGCCCAAGGGCCAGCAGGAATATCTCTAAGTAGGACATTTAGATACTGAATAACTGACGGTTGACTATTGCCTTTCCAAGGGTGAATTCATCTGTATACTCCAAATCGTCACCAAACGCGACACCCCGGGCAATGGCAGATACCTTCACCCCGCTGGGAATCAGTTGGCGGTAGATATACAAGGCGGTTGTCTCCCCCTCCATATTGGTATCCAAAGCGAGGATTACCTCACGGATTTCACCTTTGCCCACCCTCTCCACAAGGGCTCCGATCGGCAGGTCGTCGGGGCCGATTCCGTCCATCGGGGAGATAATGCCGCCCAGGACGTGATACAGGCCGTGATACTGACCGGTATTCTCTATGCTGAGCACATCCCGCAGGCTCTCCACCACGCACACCGTGCTGCGGTCGCGCGAGCTGTCGCTGCAGACAGGACACAGGCCGCTGTCGCTGATCATATTGCAGTCCGGACAGTAACGGATATTTGCCCGCATATTCATTATGGCAGAGGTGAACTTCTCCACATTGGCCGCCGGTTCCTTAAGCAGGTGAAGGGCGTGCCGCAGCGCGCTCTTGCGGCCCACACCAGGAAGCGAAGCTATCTGATCTACAGCCTCTTCCAGCAACTTTGACCTATAATTTACCTTGTACATTGCACAAGTTTCGCATTTATCATTATACTTAATATTCGGGCGATAGGTGGTATGCAAAACTTCTTCCTACCGCACATTCTTTTATGTTTGTCCCCAACCCTATATCCCTTCCCCAGGGAAGGGACTCTTTCCTACGCCCTACGGCTTTAAAGACGTCGCTTCGCTACTCGCGAAGCCCAAATACGTTTTCTCTATAAGCTTTGGCGGCCTTGCGGACTGAGCCGTGCCGTTGAATCAGTTCCAGGGCACTTTCACGGTCAAGGGCGGGGAGCTCTTTCATAAGCGAAGCGGCGGCCTTTTCCAGGGCACCGCCAACTTTTTCAGGGGAACTGCCGGCGGAGGCGGCACCACTCTGGGCAAGCGCCAGGGTCAGCAGCGCATCCAGCGCCATCTGGAGTGCGGTGCGCACCTTAAGGAGATGATTCTCCCCGGCTGTTTCGAGCGTCATCGTGACCGCTATTTCCGATGCCGAGGCCACACTTGAAGCACTTTCACACGTGATGCAGGCGGTGAGCATCCCCCTCCGGCGCCAGGCCCTCATCTGCGGGGCAAGGGTCGCCGGTGCGCCGCAATCCAGAGCCACGAATATATCGTTCTTACCCACGTCAGCAGCTACAGATGCATCTGCAGGCAATGCAAAAAAATTCTCGCCGGCACCATATCCATCAGGAACGGGGCTTCCGCCGCCAAGGCAGAAAATACGCCCGCCGGAGCGAAGCCGTTCCGCCATCTTGAGCGAAAGGCGCCGCAGCACGGGCTCTGTCCGTTCCACCGCCTCCGCAACAAGTTTATTGTTGGAGAATATAGTCTGCAACAAATCCATCTACTTGCCGGAATGATATTTTACGAGTCCGTCAATTGGGGCGGGACAGACAGGTCCCATTTTGAAACCGGCATTGCGGAATATCTGCTGGATAAATGGCTGGTAAACGCCGGCCACACTCCCAACGAACCCCACCGGATTGCGACGGGGGTCGTAGTGCACCACATTGCGGGAGATGAACTCCTGGAGACTCTCTGCAATAAGGTTCTTCATGTAAGGGTGGTTCTGATGTTCCGCTATGAACGGCGAGAAACTTGCCAGAAAGCGGCTCGGAGCCTCCTCCCTGTAAACTTTGCTGACGATATCTGCGTAGGTAAGCCGGTAACGCTTGTCAAACGCCTTGCTAAGGGCTTCGGGTACCAGGGCTTTTATGTAGTCCGATATGAACATCTTGCCCATGTGGGCGCCGCTACCCTCGTCACCAAGGATAAAACCGCCCGCCTTTGCCGTAGAGGTCATATCCTTCCCATCCCAATAACAGCAGTTGGAGCCTGTACCAAGGATGCAGGCGATACCGGCATTATCCCCGAACAGGGCACGGCAGGCAGCCAGCATATCGCTCTCTACTGCAATCTCCGCCCCGGGAAACACCTCGGAAAGGCACTCAGCCAGGGTATCCTTCAGGCCGCCAACTACCCCGGCACCGTAGAACCATATCTTGTCAACATCGGCCCCTGCTACCGGCAGGACCTCCTTCTTGAGTATCTTCTTTATCTGCGCCGGCTTGATATAAAGAGGACTGACACCCACGGTCTTAACCTCGCCAACGCTACCTACGCCAATCACACGCCAATCTGTGCTGGTAGCACCGCTATCTGCAATTAACTGTTTCATAATATACTATGATCTTCTTCCCAAACTCCGTTTTTCTTCCAGTTGAAAAAGCCGATGACCGCCATAACCACGTAACATGTGAACAACACCGCAGTGGGATACATCTCCATATTGAAATAGATGAGGACCGCGATCAGGTCAAATACAAACCACATCACCCAGGAGATGATGTAGCGGCGCCCGGTATAGAAGGTCGCCAGTACGGTGTTAGTGGAGAGCAATGCATCTACCCATGGTCTCCATGCTGTGCCATCGACGGCGATCTTTGCCAGCAGATAGTGGAGCAGGAAAAACACACCCACTGCAACGGGTATGGAGACAAGCCCCACCTTCCACTCGAAGGGCCGTATCATAATCTTGCCCTCATTCTCTGTCCCCGCCTCGCGACGTTTGCTCCTGGTCCAGTCTATCAGGCCATATATTCCGGCCCCAATCAGATACCCCTGAACACCCGCCATGGCATATAGCCCATTATGGATATACACTGCAAGATAAGCCACCGCCGCCAGTATGGAGAGGTACCACATCAGCGGTTTCTGGAGAATCTGGAATATCACATACGTGAACGCTATCCCAGCCGCCACATATTCAAAATAATGGAGAAAAACGTCCAGTGTCATACATCATATGATTATCACGCGAAGATACTAAAAAAAGTACATTCTATGCGGCCGGCCCAATTTGGACAAGCGCCACGGCTACGCGAAATCGTGAGGCGGTAGTTGTCTCAAAGAAACCGTGGGCGCCCGTGCCCTCGTAAAACGGGAGGGGCCCGCAAGATGCTAGTTATCGCGCAGCGATGACGTAGCAGATTGTGGGAGGGATGAAGTGAGCATTAGCGAACGGAAGTTTCTGGAGACAATCTGCCGCCGGAGCGAAGCGGAGCTGTTGGGCGAACCGAATAGAAAAAGCGAAGGAACAAAATTGCTCCCTCGCTTTTTCTTAATGACGTATGGTAAGATTACTCGCCGATGATCTTGACCTCGAGGACGCGCTCGCGCTCGCGGACCTGATCCCAGTCGATGAAATATACGAAACCAAAGTCACCGAGGCTGAGCTTGCCTTCGTCAATCATGAGGGTCTCGCTGCGGCCAAAGAAGCTGCTGCGCAGGTGAGCGTCGGTATTGAGGCTGCCACGCTCTACCTCACCGGGATGTGCAAGTGCAAACTCGATATGTTTGGGACCCGGGTGCAGGTACTGACCTTCGTAACGGCAGGTGGGGACGAGCTTCTCCATGATGTTGATAAGATCCTGCTGAAGGAACTCACGGTTGAAATAAGTAACGTCATGAGAGCACTCCTGAATCATTACAGAGCAGGTGGTGTGGTGGGAATAAAGCACGCAGATACCGTCCTTGATGCCGCTCTCGGCAACAATCTTCTTAACCTCTTCGGTTACATTGTGGAAATCGGGCATGTGGTCCTTGGACTGGACTGTTACTTTACCTTTGAAAATTTTCATTTTACTAAATCTTTAATTGTTAATTAATATGGTTGTTCAGTAATTTCTATTTGTGGGTTTCGTCCCAGGCGCGGCGCACTGCGCTTATCATCTCTTCCATGGCCGCTTCCGGATCCTCTGCCCTCATAACACCGCTGGTGGTACCGGTGGCATCCGCTCCGGCCCGGATCACGTTATAGACATCCTGGCCGCACTTGATGCCGGCCGCCTGAAGCACCTGGATCTCCGGGTTCACCTTCTTGATGGCGGCTGTGGTTGCCTTTACATATTCCTCGTCGCTGGTAACACCGGTACCTATAAGCTCGGAGGGCTCGGCGACAATGATATTGGGGTTAAGCAGCGCCACCGCCTCAGCCTCTTTGAGAGAATCGGCGCAGATGATGGAGACCAGCCCAACCTCGTCTGCACGCTTGACGGATGCAGCCAGGTCGGCAAGGGTTACCGGCTTCTCCGCATGGTTCAGCATCACGGCGTGAGCGCCGGCAGCCTTGACTGCTTCTGCCAGGATGGATCCCTGTCCGCGTCCCACCGGAATGGGGTCGATATGCTGAGCCACAATCACGATGTTCTTAGTCTCGCGTGCAAGCATATACAAATCCGACGGCTGGGGTGTCATAAGGATGCGTACATCATACTTTGCCGCTGCAGCGTCGGCAGCCTTTGCCAACTTGAGCAGCCTCTCGCCGTACATATAAGCCTTGGGGCCTATCTCAAAGAACGGCGGTTCTATCTTAAAACCTTTGTACATGGGCGTTTATTTATTCAATCTGTCACCTACAGCTCCGCCGGGATGGATCAGGGCGAACTGTTGCAGGGTATAATCTGTCATAACCATCAACGCATTGAGCATGGCGTCGAACAGGGCGACGGTCACCACATAGCTGGTGGTTGCCATCACGTTCAGGCAATCGCTCTCGCGCTCTATCTTCATGGGAACTACAATCTGTGACTTCTGAGCCAGAATGGAGTTCAGGTTCTCTGTAACGCCAATCAGCGTTACCCCCTTCTTGTTGCATACATCTATGATGGGGAGCAACTCTGCGGTTTTTCCGCCGCGCGAAACCATTACTACCACATCGCCCTTTTTCATGCAACCCATACCGCCGTGCACCGCCTCTGCGGGAGAGAGGAACTGGGCGCCGCGTTCTATGCAGCAGAGCGAGTGGGCAAATTTCTTTGCTGCGATGCCGGATGAACCGCTGGCGCAGGTGGTAATCCTGGGAGCGGCGGCCAGTGCCTTGACAGCCTCATAAAAGCTGTCCTCGTCCAGATAACCGGCAATGTCGGCGATAGCCTTGGCCTCTATCTGAATGGACTCTTTGGCCCTTGCAATCACATCTTCTTTAGTCATTTTCATATCGATATGCTTTTATACCATTGTTTATATTTTTCAACTTCTTCTGGATTTGGATGGATGGTGCTGTCAAACACGACCTTACCGGAAGGATTGCCGGCGGCCAGCATTGCCGCCCCTTTGGTGGCCAGTTCGCCTGAGGATTGGATTAAAAAATCTCTTTGCAGCAAATCGGCCTTGATCTGCAGCCAGAGCCGGTTGCGCGCACCGCCTCCGGAAGGGATCACCTCACCCGCAGCGCAATCTGCGTCCAGCAAATCCATGAGGGATTTGAGGGTGGCCGCGGTGGATTCAAATATTGCCCGCAGGAAATGGCCCGGAGTGTGCCATTCCTGCACGTTCTTGAATCCTTCCAGGCCGGGATAACTGTCGCTACGGGGCAAAGCTACCAGGCCGTCGGAACCGACCGGGACTTTGCAAGAGAGCGCCTCCAACTGCGGGATAGTCAGCTGCGGAGCATAATTCTTCTGGTACCACTCCACCGCTGTAGCTCCGTTCCCGTTGAATGCCAGCTGGAAAAAACGGCCGGGCTCCAGCCCCCGGGCGGTGATAACGCCTTCACGCGGAGCATAGCCTTCACTGTAACCTACGCAGGCCAGCACAGTCCCGGTGGATTCGCTGATGCAACCTCCTGCGGTGACACCAGCCCCTATTGCCACGGCATAGTGGTCGAGGCATCCGGCATAAAACGGTGTTCCCGGCATAAGTCCAACCTTCGCGGCACCATCGGGAGAGACCTGACCGACAATTGTGCCGGTAGCCAACGGCTCGGAGAACATCTCTGCACTGAGGCAGAACGCTTCAAGCGCCTCGGACCACCAGCAGCCTCTCGCCACATCCAGCAGCGCGGTGAGGGAGGCGGTTGTCATATCTCCGGCCCGACAATCGGTGAGCCCGAAGACCAGATAATCGGAAATGGTCATCACCGACGCAGTACTGCGCCATATTTCGGGGCGGTTCTTACGAAACCAGTCCAGTTTGGCAAGCATAAATTCACCGTCCGGGACTATTCCAAGTCCGGTCTTCTCCATAAAATCTGGCCGGGACGCAAGCCTTCCCAGCGGGTCGCAGCACTCCCCGGCGCGGCCGTCTGGCCATAACACCAGGTTTGTTAGCGGCTCCATAGCTCCATCCAGCAGGATAAAGCTGTTGGCCTGGGATGAATAGGATACGCCGTCTAAAGCAGATGCAGGTACCCCGGCATCTGCCAAAGCCTCTGTAACAGCAGTACGGATGGCCTTCCAGAAATCTTCCACCGGAAGTTCACACCGCCCGCCGCCTGTATTCTTTGGAACAGGGGCACGGCCAAGTCCGCACTGGCGTCCGGAATCGTCCCATATGCCAGCTTTGAAATAAGTGGTTCCCAGATCTATGCCCAGAAAGCGGCTCATCACTGCATACCTTCAATCAGTTTTCTGGTTTCATCCAGCATTGTGTATCCTGCAGAAATATCGAAGAACGAATTACCGGATTCATAGTAGCGCTTCTCGACAGCCTCGCGGGTCACGACGTAGCCCTGCAGGTCGCCGTTGGCATAACCTATGAGCGATACGTTCTTGAATTCGCTCTTGAGGGCAAGGCCAAACTCCACGAATATCTCGCCGGGCCAGGCGGCAAACCTCCAGTCGCCAACCTTGATAACCTGTATCTCGACCGGCAGGCACGATGCATAAACGTCTTCCAGCTCGTGATTGGCGGCAAGAGTCGCCAGCAACAGAGCCTCTTCGCTGCCGAACCAGTCAACCTCCGCGGTGCGCGTCTCACGAGGATCGGCGGCGGCATCGGCCTTCAACTGCTCAAAGTGAGCCTTTGCGCGGTCGCGGTTGCCTGTAGCCCACTCTACAGAGGGCATATTGCGGCGGGGAAGCTCCAGATTCTTTCCGGCAACGGCCAGATCGAGACTGCGGTCAAAGATTACACCTTTCCCTGCCTGTGCTATAATTGAAGACGCCACAATCTCTCCCAGGCGTTGCGCTTCTGAGAAATTGTTGCCGTGAGTCACGTGACGCGGACTCTGGTCACCGGAGGTGCCTGTGAAATATGCTACCGGGCATCCTTCGCCCAGCAACTCCTTGCGGAGCAGCTCGCGCGTGTAGTGGGGAAAATCTGCAGAGCAGAGCCTGGAGTCTTCGTGGAGCACGGTAGGATGCATACAGACGACCATCATCGCGCAGATGTATTTCTTGTCCAAACCGCGAACCAGCATCGTGGGCACCTGCATATCCTTGGGCCCTGCGGGGTCGTGACGGTTGGTTCCCAGTCCGGTGGCGTCGCCCATAACAAAGCCGATCTCGGCTTCCCGGGCAGACCCGAAGGCCTCTATACCGGCCTTGACCGACTGGGCCATCACATATTTCATATACTCCATATCTGCCGGCGGAACCACCTTGTCCTTGCGGCTGATAATCACATCGAACGGAGTCGGGGCAGAATGGGTGTGGGTTACAGAAACCATTATGTTCTCCGCGGGTATGCCGGTAGCGGCGTGGATACCGCCTCTGATTGCGGCAACCTGCGCTTTGTTCAGATACAGGATATCGTGGGTAATGAACATTACGGACCGCCTGCCGTTGTCCAGATAAAGGGCGGTGCAGGTCAGAGGATCGTGCGCCCCTTCGCTCATCCTTTCCACGTACGGATATCCGTAGAGGAACTGCGAGTCTTTGGGGGTGAATTCTTCTACCGCAGCACCAGCCTTGATGGTTGTACTTGCCATATCCTAGTACTCATTAACCCAGTCAGGCTCAATATTCTTGGCGATGGTCTCTGAAACGAATACCGATGTCGGTACGGTCTGCATTATGGACTCGGGGATGCGGGGGCTCACCGGACCGTGCAGAACCAGACGAGTTGTAAAGCGCTGCCATGCGGAGGAGGTACCGTGGATGGTGATGGCGTGGGTATCGTGGCGATACTTGGCTGCAAGCACGTCGCGCGGGCCAATTGTAGCAGCTTTGGGCGGCACTGCGGCCAGGTTGCCGCTGAGGCCGAATGCTCCGTGCAGAGAGTTCTGCGCCAGGGTGAACGGGCTCAGGGTGCACACGCGTGCTCCCATCTGCTTCCACTCTTCCAGTGAACCCTGGAATTCGGGGGCGTCGGGCTCTATGAAAGCCAGGTGGCCGGTCCAGCCTGGACCTGCATATACGATGTCAGCCTCACCGGCATCGGATATCATCTTGCTGTAGTCGTTGATGTTCTTGTTGCTCAAACCCACAAAATGGCTCTTCTCAGGGCGGAGTTTTTCATCCAGCTCGTAGTAGAAGTTGTTCATCATCGCATAGGTGAAGCCCTGGGGCCAGTTCTCCGGAGCGATGTTTCCATCCTGGTCTGCATACTCGTCCATGGCAAAGGCATACAGGTTGTGGCAGTCGATATCCAGAGCGTTGCACAAGCGTGCCACATAGCGGTAGGTTGTCACGGGGTTGGGCAGAATCATCACCACCTTCTTGTGGTTGTCGCTGCTCTCCTTGAGACGCTTTACCATATCGGCAATCATATAGTGCTCTACAGACGCATCGGGCACCACCTTGATTTTGTAGTCGGGATTGGGGTGTTTCTCCATATCCTCACGCTTGATGGCCGCAACGCGGTCTATCACCTCTTTGTCCCTGAAGGGAACCCACTGAGAAGGCTGGTATGTAAACTTAGCTTCTGACATAATTATTTGATTATTAATGATTTTTATAATACTCTTTTCCATTGATCCAAGTGGACTGTACCTCCAGCTCATCGTTCAGCACCACAAAATCGGCGTCGTATCCTGCCGCCAGGAGACCCTTCTTTTCTTCTGCATGGAGCACGAGCGCCGGGTTGTAACTGAGCATTTTACTAGCCTCTACAAGATTGATTCCCAGGAACTTGACCGCATTGCGAAGAGCCTGGTCCAGAGTGAGTCCGCTGCCGGCGAGGGTATGATCCTTGACGCTGCGGGCCGGAGCGCCCTTGTAATCGAAACAGATGTCACCCACATTGCCGAAGGTATATGTACCGGGGCCAAAACCTGCTCCGACATTGGCGTCGGTAATAAGGCAAACCTTGCCCGGTCCGCCTTGCTTTGCCATCATGGCCATCTTAACTGCAATCGGATCTACATGAACGCCATCCAGTATAAAATCTACGCTGACGCGTGGGTCGGCCAGCACCGCCTCCACTATGCCGCTGGGGCGCACACCCGGTTCCGAAACCGGAGGACACGGGAAAACATCGTAAAAATGGGTGCAGTGACGTGCCCCAAGTTCGATTGCCCTCTGAGCCTGCTTGACGTTGGCCGCAGTGTGGGTCATAAACACCGGAGTGTCACCCTCCGCCATTATGGGGATTAATTCATCTATGCCATCAACATCGGGTGAGATGCTGAAGATTACCTTGTAAGGCTTGCCGGCCTCAATCAGGGCGCGGACGCGGTCAGCACCGCCACCGACTATCGCATCTTTGTTGAATGCGCCGGTAAGGGCCAGGAAGGGTCCTTCCAGGTGGAATCCCAGTATGTTGGTACCGGCGGGCCTGGTGGCCGACAAGGTTTTCAGAAACTCGGAATCCTGGCCCATCGGCCGGGGGGAAACGGTCGGCAGGAAACTGGTCACGCCATATTGCGGCAGAGCATCGCACATCCCGGCAAGGTCTTCCACGCCATTGTCTACGAGGAAGTTGTTGACTCCGTGGATATGCATATCAATAAATCCAGGAACAATATAATTCTGGGAACAGTCAAATATCTCGCACCCTGGTTCATCCAGAGTAACATCTACGATCTTGCCCCCATCAAGCACCAGATAGCCGCTGACTATCACGGTTTCTGTAACGATTCTCCCTTTTAATGCCTTCATAGCACTTAGAATTATCTACCTTCCGGTCAATTTATGATAGTCCTCAAGGATCTGAGCGCAATATGCGCCCACACCTACCACATCGGCACCCATGCTGATGAAATTGTAACCCATGTCGATAAGTTCCTTTGCACCCTGGACGCCACCGGTGGTACCGGCAAACTTGCCATACTTGTGCGCCAGCTCTGCTACGCGCTTGCGGGTCTCTTTCAGCAGCGGATTTGCAAAGTTCAGAGGGTCTCCGATGCCCTGGCTGAAATCTGCCGGACCAAAGAAGAGCATGTCAAACCCTGGCAGGGCTGCAATCTCTTCAAGCTCTTCCAGCGGTTCCGGATCTTCTATCTGAAGCACGGTGAAGCGCTGCTCGTTGGCCTGCTGCATATATTTTGCACCGTCCAGCAGGCAGTATGCGCCATCGGCATTGCCGCCGTCTATAGGACGCCTGCCCACGGGATGGAACTTGGTGTAATATACAATCTCCCTGGCCTCTTTGAGACTCATTACGTGCGGCACCATGATGCCTGTGGCATCCATCTCAAAAGGTTTGATAAGATTGCTGTAGGGGCCGCGGGACACGCGCACCATGGTATCGGCACCATAAGCCTTGGCGGCCAGGATCTGGGCCTTGATGTCCTGCCAGCCGTTCACGCAATGCTCACGGTCCAGCCAGAGGCAGTCAAATCCGCTCAAAGCGGCGATTTCGGCGACCTCCATTCCGGTCATGTTCAACTTGAAACAGGTCGCTACCTGTCCAGCTCTCATTTTCTCAAGCACTCGGCTTTTGCGCATATTATCTACCATATCGTATTTGTTTTTTATTGATTCTGTTGATCATTCTTCTTTACACTTCGCTTGATTAAAATAAGGAATACCACACTGGCAAGGGCGGTGAGACTTGTCACCTGCAATATCAGGCGCATATCTACCCCCTTGTCGCGCAGGATGCCTATCACGTAAACGCCCAGGCCGCCAATCACCGTGGTGAACATATTCATCATACCGTATGCGGTGGCGCGATAACGCTTGTCCGTGGTGGCCACAATAATCGGCATCAGGTTGGTATCCACAAACATACGGCTGATTCCATATACCACCATAAAGCCGACTGCTATACTCAGCAAAGTGGAATAACCTGCAAAAAAAGCGGCGGGCGCAGCGATACATATACCTATGATGGGTATATTGATGCGGGCATATTTGTTTTTCTTACTCCAGATGTCGGCAATGAAGCCGCCCAGAAGCAGGCCAAGTATCTGCCAGGGATTGAGGAACAGGGTTGCAAGCACACCAGCCTTGGTCTCGGGCAGGTTGAATGTCTCCTGATAGTATGTCGGCAGCCAGGAGCCTTCCACCTGTGCCAGGATACCCACGATTCCCCAGAATATCGAGAGGAAAATGAATGACGGATTTGTAAAGAGGTGTTTGAACGCCTCGCCAAAGGATGCCTTCTTTTCTTTTGGCGTCTCTACAGCCTCGACCATCTTGGGTTCCTTGGGAGCCTCTTTAAGGGTAAAGAAGGCAAAGACGGTATAAATCACACCGACTATTCCAAACAGGGAGAATGCATAGCTCCAATCCTGGTGCGTGGAGGCCAGTTGCGACCCTAGGAAACCGAGGCTGCCGCCCAGCACCAGACCCGACATATGGAAGCCCGTCGCCCTTGACTGCGTCCGGCCCTTGTGATAATCCATTATGAGCGCCAGCGCAGCGGGGAGATAGCAGGCTTCGCTGATACCAAGTGCGATACGGCAGGCGAGCAGCTGTTCATAATTGACCGCACGCGACGTGAGCCATGTAATTACAGACCAGGACAGAAGGCTGATGATAATCACCTTGACGCGGCTGAACTTATCTGCCAGATAGCCCGCAATGGGGTTGGTGATACCGTACGCCCACAGAAGCGACGAGAACAGGAGTCCGTACTGCTGGTCTGTCATTGGAATCGCCGCCCTGATGGAGAGGCGCATCGTCGCCACCATAGAGCGGTCCAACTGGTTTAATGCGGCTGCGATAAAGAGGATGGCAACAACAAACCAGGCATAGCCGGTAGGTTTTTGCTGCAGGTTGGGGTTGGTTTTCTCCATAAGGGATCGGGTTTCACACTGTTGCGGATTCGAACCCCAAAGATAATCAAAATCCTATTTCGTTATAACTTGACGCTCAATTTAACCATGCCGTTGAAAGGGGCTGCAGGGAAATATCCGCACTCGTCCCATTCGTAGTCGTACCAGGCATCGGCTACATACTTTGCATTCAGCAGGTTGTTTGCGAATGCAGCAATCTTGATCTTTCCAAAATCATAACTGATCGCCATATTCAAAACGTTATAAGCCGGCAGCTTATGTTCCGGATTTGAGCTGTTGTCAAAATACTGGCTCCCGACCACCTTGTCGGTGAGAGTTAAGTTCAACCGGTTTGTGGCGTCCCAGGAGGCAGAGAAAGCACCGACATAGCCGGGAGAAAGCATCAGGTCGGTCAAGGCGCCATCCCCGTTCACTATCTTGTTCAGACTGAAGGTAGAATTGGCATCGAAGCGGAGTGATTTCAGCGCCTGCCATCCTGCAGAAACCTCCACACCGCGGCGGTAACTCTGTGCGATATTGTCCTTTATCATATAACCGTCCTCGGATAGCTTGCCGGTAGCCACCAACTGGTCTTTGTATTCCATCAGGTAGCAGTTGACGGCAAATGCTAAACGTTCTGCATTAAAACGATAGCCGAATTCATAATCTAAAAGGCGCTCGGGCCGCACCTCTCTCCCTGACACAATCGCATCTTTGAGATCGCTGCGACAGGGCTCTTTGTGCGCAAGAGCCGCCGATGCATATACATTGCCATGCGCGCCCGTACGCAACGTCACGCCCGCCTTGCCATTGAAGAAATCGTACGGATGATCGCTATCCAACTGGTAATAATCGTCTTCCATACCGGAAAGGCGGTAGCGGATGCGGCGCCACTGGGCATCTGTGTAAATATTGAGGCCGCCGTCCATCAGGTACAGGGCACCTTTGACATAAGCGGAGAGGTCTTTCTTGAGGCCGTTGTTGTCGTAGTAATGGCGCTTTGTATCCACTTCCGGCATAGTCTCCACCCACTTGAGGGTTCCAAAATGGTCGCCGTCGTAGAGAGAGTAGTTGACACCGGCCTGCGCCATTCCCCGCCAGGTCTCGTACTTGAGATTCAGGTTCCCTGCATAGAAGTTGTTGGCCATCTGCTTCATCCGCACCAGATTACTGCGGGTGTCGGTGTCATAGCCGTATTTCTTGAGTTTGGCGCTCTCCTTGAACTGCTCGTACCAGCCGTCGCCACGGGTATAATTGAGTGTCGCGCTGCCGTAGAGATTCTCTGCCAGGCAAAGGGAATAGATCCCCTGCACGATATGCTGCATATAATTGTCGGTCTCGTTGTCGTAGTAGCAGACATTGCCGTCTGCATCGTGATACTCTCCCGCGGGATTGTAACGGCGGTCAGACTCCATCTGCTCTTTGCTGATGCCGTTCCAGGTGATGCCGGTGCGCTGGCGGCCGTGGATATATATCAACTTTGCGCTGCTGCGGCTGCCGTACCAGCTTCCCGCCACGTTCACCGAATGGAGCCGGGCGAAGGCATTGCGTATATAACCCTCCGTGCGGTTGTAATTGTATCCTAAATCCAGGCTGAAGCCGTGGCGGCTGCGGCCGGTACCGGCACGGACACCGGCCATAGCGGTATAAAATGAACCGCCGCAAAGGTCAAACTCTGCATAAGGCTTAGTCTGCGGGATGGCGGTCTGCAGGTTGAGACTGCTGCCAAAGGCTCCCACGCCGTTGGTGGAACCACCCACACCGCGCTGCAACTGAGCTGACTCCAGCATTGATGAGAGCGATGGCAGGTTGACCCAGAACACCTCCTGCGACTCGGCATCGTTATAGGTAATACCGTTCAAGGTTACATTCATACGAGTCGGGTCGCTGCCGCGGACGCGGACCTTGGAATAGCCAAGGCCGGTACCGCCCTCATTCATGCTCACCACAGAGGGCTGGAGGTTGAGCATCATCACCAGGGAAGAGGATGGATTCTGCACACCCAGCTGCCTTTTGTCCATCTCACTGAACGCCACCGGACTCTTTGCATCCACGCGCGAAGCGCTAACCACGATGCTGTCCAGCGCACTGTGAAGCTGCTTGTCTTTTACAGAAAAAATGTCGGAGTCATCAAGATTCTGCGCCATAAGGCCGGCGCACAGCGGCAGAAGCGCCGCAAGAGCCATCAAATGCTTTTTCATAATGTTTCCTTTACGCGGGTCCTAACCCGATCAAGTTCTTTGGGTATCATCTCAGCTTCGCGCCAAAAGTGCGCGACGCACCCCATTGTGGCGGCAAATGTATATGAAGGAAAGTTGTTTCGCAAATAAAAAAGTTCATTTTTGCTATCTTTGCAAATAAGATAATAGGATAACACTGTGGCAGACAACTATATTGAAAGACGGGAACGCGAAATAAACGAGAGGCGGCGTGTCATTAAACGCAGCGGCGTTACGCTGGACAGCCTGCTTAAGAAGAACCGCAGCTACCGGGGGTTTGACCAGAGCCGTGTTGTAACAGAGACGGAGCTGAAGCAGATTGTGCAAACCACTACCCTGGTGGCTTCCGGGATGAACAAACAGCGGTTGAGATTCCATCTGGTGACAAAGCCTGACGCTGGTAAGGTGCTGCCGCACATAACCTTGGGCGCAGCCCTCCCGGAAGAGCATCTGCCCCACCCCGGCAGCGAACCGGAAGCATTCATTGTAGTATGCGCCACCGAACCGGAGAACAAGGTTATTGACATCGACCTGGGCATAGCCGCCCAAAGCATGCTGCTCAAAGCCACTGAGATGGGGCTCGGCGGGATCTTCATACTGAATTTCCGCTCAGATGCCATACTTGAAGCACTCAATTTGCCGTTGTCCCCAATCGCCATAATTGCCATCGGCAAACCGGCTGAGAGAATATTTCTGGTACCTGTCAGCGGGAACAGCAACCTGAACTACTATCGCAAGGATGGGATTCACTACGTCCCCAAGCTCCAGATAGAAGACATTTTGATATAGACTACTGTTATTTTTGCCACCGGACTGCATTTAATTACCAAAACATTCAACATGAGAAAAGCTTTATTACTGCTTGGACTGGCCATCCTGTGTGCACTGCCGGCACAAGCCCAGGAGAAAGAGAAAGCAAAGGATAACAACGAAGTGGCCATATCCATCTCTTTCCCTTATGAGATGGTATATGAAGACATGACCTACGAGAGCGAAATCTGGGACCTCTATTCCGGCTACGAACCCGGGTTCAGGAACACCCGCTACACCGCCCTGTTTGGCGTAGAGTATCATAGGTTCATCACAAAACGCATCAAACTCGGAGGGATACTCTCTTACTACGGAGCGATTGAAGATGCTGTGCAGCCAGTCAGCGATATTGAACTCGGCAAGCACTACCGTAACAATGTCGCCCTGATGGCGCAAGCCCGTTACTGCTACCTTCACACCGACAAGTGGCAACTATATTCCGGCGTCGGTCTGGGCGGATCTATGCTGATGGGTACCATGAAGGGGACAAAGCCTACCTTTAAACCATCCCTGGCGGCCGAAGCAATTATCTTTGGCGCCGAGTTTGGCCCCAAGGTGCCGTTTTACTGGGAGATGGTCGCAGGTAACCGGGCCGTTCTGTTTCGTTTTGGTTTAGCATATAAATTCTGATATCATGAGAAAGATTGCCTTTATAATACTTATTCTCGCACTCGCCTCCTGTGGAAAAATCGATTACTACGGTGGCAGTGAAGAACGCGGAACCTCCATAGCAGAGAGTTATCTGATAATAATGTCCACCGATTTGCTGCCGGACTATCTTATCGCACTCGAATCATCGCTGTCATATGATACCTACGGCTATTACCTCAACGCATCGGGACAGTCTGATTATGAGACGGGCGGCAAGAGCATCCGTGTTCCCGGCAACCAATGGACAGTCAGTTCCAAACATAAGGTGAGCGGACTGAGCATCACTTGCAAGGGGAACAACACCTGGGAACTTAACCGCGAGGGACCCTACAAGTTTTTCAACAACGAGAAGGACGACGGATACACAACCTCATGCAAAATGACAGCCCAAATCATAAAAGAAGTGGCGGCCGGACATTACAACTGGAAAGTTACCTTCACAGGCGGGAGAGAAGAGCGGGAAGGGTATTCCTGCACCTTTGAATCATCCCCTTCGCTGGAATATACCTGCACCTATGAAAAATCGTATGCATGGGACTACTGCAATGGCAGCGCCACCATCGTTGTAAGCAGGAACGGAGAGAAAGTGGATATGGCCCGCATGGACTATACCGGCAAAACCACCCGCTTTTTCAGAGGCTTATAATCAGACTCAATACTTGAATACCAGCATATCGCCTTCGTCAATCACGAAGGCGTTTTTGCCTTTGCCCCACTCTGTGACAACTCCGTTACGGTCGATTGTGCTGCAGGCGGCTGCAAATTCTACCGATGCCCTGCACTTCTGGGTCCAGCTGGAGTTTACCACCACGATGTAACGATTAGCTCCGTTCTCTATGAACGATACCAGAGCGGTGATATCAGTATCGAGCGAAGCTATTGCAGCCGGAAGATCCTCATCCAGCAACGGCAGGCAGGCGAAGGGGGTCAGATGGGTGAAGCGGGTCTTTACAACCTCACCGCCGGCAAAGACTCCCTCGCGGTTCTTCATCTCCAGATTGGCCTCCTTGAGAAGGTCGTATGCATCTGTCCAGGCCTCTCTCATCATTGGCGACCACGATGTGCCGCCAAAGTCACGGATAGTGAAATACTGCATCACCTTTGCACCATAGGCAAGGTGAGTATTCACTGTGAGGCGGATATTCTCCAAAGTGGGTTTTGCGTGCATATTGTTGGGGCCCTCGCGGTCTATCCAGCAGCTGGCGGCAAAGCCCCAGAAAGGAATCCCATACTTGCGGCAAGTGGCCAGTACCGCTTCGTTGCACATATACCACCAGTTGAGCACGCCATAGTCCATAGTGGGATAGCAGTCGTAAGAAAGGATACTGAGTCCGCAGTCCCGCGCATAGGTATCCACATAGTCACGGTAGAAATCGGTTCCGAGGGCACGTATCGAGCCTAAGGGGTTGAGGTTGATGTAAACCGGATGATCGGGGTCGAGGGCTTCGATATGCTCCTTTATCGCCTTCAGGCCGGGGATACGGTTGATGTTGGGTTCGTCGCAGATATGCCAGCCGAACAGGGCGGGATGCGAACGGAAACGCAGCACCAGAGAGTCAACCCTGTCCAGATCCACATCATCTAAGCTGCGATGGTCAGTATATGGCGCCAGTACCGCGAGAATCTTGATCCCTGCCTCTGCCGCAAGGTCAAACTGCAAGGCTGCGGTGCTCTGGTCCATCTCCAGGGTGAGCATATCCAACCCCGCTTCTGCAAGTTTCTGGAAATTGGCTGCTGTGGCGGCACCATCCCTGAAGCCGAGATAGCCCAAAGCCAGGATATGCTGCGGATCTTCTGTCACAGGACGCGCTAATGCAATCTGGCGGAATGCCGACAATAATACAAAAACCGATATAACAATCTTTCTCATATTTATTACTGTTTCTTTTCAAAATGTTGCCAGTCCCGGGCGCTGCGCCAGCTGCCGCCCCAACTCCAGCCCCGGCTGGTGAAGGCGGCGTGGCAGGCATCACCCCTGCGGATATAGTACGGACACTTCCGGGTCCGGTCGGCGTAAACCGCCCCCGAAGCGGGCTCTATGCGTTCTCCCCGCACGTATGGGTTATACAGCGGATTGATATCCACCGCCAGCCCAAGCGCATGATTGGAGAGCCTGCCTCCGGCAGCTATCGGGCGGAAGTTGAAGCAGGAGGTGTTGTTTGCTTCCATCGAGCGGAGGTCATCTCCGCCAAATTCATCCACCAGACAGATTTTCTCTATCGGATAGCCGGCATCGAAGAGTTCCCGGAAAATATCGAGCAGTTCGTCTGCTACCGACGCTGCGCAAATCATCTCCCCCACCTGGGCATGTCCTCCAAAGTTGCGGTGCAGCAGATGGAGGCAGCGCAGGGCAGAACGGGGAGTAGTGCAGCCACGGCTGTAAGAGACGCCGTCGATACGGGCAAAGAGTTCGTCATCCAGGGGTTCGTCCCAAAAGAAGCACTCCTTCCCCAGCATTGACAGTTGCACATCAGACAATATGCTCCCGGCCGGCCATCTGACCTGCGTCTGGCCGGAAGCGAAAAGCGGCGCCATAAGCACCGCAATCGTAGCTGTTATTGTGCCTGACGGACGCATCTGACGGGATAGCAGCAAGCACGTGTGTCGCCATAGTAATTACGTGCTTCGTGAGTATCCTTGTACACCACGCTGCGGCTGCCGCCGTCGTCCCAGTAGATGAAGCGGGCGCTGGCAGAGTTCCAGAGAGCAGCACAGGTGCCGACCGGCATATCTGGGCGGTCAATTTTAACGCCGGTGTAGAAACCGCCCGCGAAGGGGAAGAAACACTTAACACCGTTGTCACCCTTGAAATTGAAGCCGTTCTCCAGGAACTCCATCCTGTCGGCCACCTCAAAATCTATGAAAGCGTTGGCGGGAGCAACCACGTAACCCACCGGACAGGGGTCGTAGATTGTCTTGACCATATCAGACAGGGGATGGCAGAACGCGAAGTCGGGGTTGCCCCAGAGAGCATGGTTGGTCTTGTCTTTATTGGGTGCATACCAGTCAAACGCATCGTACACATCTTTCCATGATACTGGATTCAACGCCTGCTCCGGATGTTTAACGGCATAATCGATGGTGCAATCCTTGTTGGTAAACATCCCGCCGGCAATATCTCCGTAGGCGAACGGATCCTTGCGGCCCCACTGATAGTAGAGGCCATATGTCTGGTCGCCGGCAGCAGGGTCTGCGCTCAGCGCACCGAGATTGCGGTCCATCACCTTCCAGCTGATGCAGTCGCGATTGGTATAGGAGATGTCAGAAGGATCGTCTGTGCACCATATATGCCAGCTCCATAACACCTCTCCATTGGAGTCATACACGGCAATCTGGGCATTGCCTTTCTTGTGGTCGGCACGGAAATAGACCCTGTGGCCGTCAAATCTGACATCGCTCAGCACATTGTTGTCGTTGAGCAGGACCTTTGCCGATGCAGGGTTGATACCGGCCTTGTCGGTGTGGAAACCGGCGCCGGGGATGATACCTCTCTGCCCGTTGCCGATGATGGTGGCATCGAAATAATAGAAGCCCGGATTAGGTACCACATAACAGTTGGCTGTACCGTTCGCGCTCAGGTTGATGGCCGCCGTCATGATGGCGGTATGCTTGCTGGAGCATGACGCTGCCAGCATCAGGGTTGCTATAGAAACAATTACAAAAACTATCTTTTTCATATCCGAAAACTACTATCTGTATTTGATTACCAATATGTCACCTTTATCTACGACAAACTTCTCCCTGCCGGGCTGATGCTCTGTAAAAAGGCCGTCGCGATCGATGGTATAGACCATTGAGGCAAACTCCACCTCTGCGGTGAACTTTTCCGTGCAACTGCTGTTCACCAGGACCAGGTAACGGTTGTCGCCATTCTCTACAAACGATACCAGGGCAGTCTTGTCGGTATCGACAAAAGGAATCTCCGCAGGCATATCGTCACTTATCAAAGGGAGGCAATAATAGGGAGTCAGATGGGTAAAACGTACCTTAGGCACTGTCCCTCCGGCAAACACAAACCCGCGGCGGTGCACCTCGGCGTTGAAATCTTTCACCAGGTCATAGAGGTATGTATACTTGCCGTCATGGGTAATGGGAGCCACGCACAAAGGCGAATAAGACCGATATACAAAATACTGTACCACAGGAGCGCCGTAAGCCAGGTCGGTATAAACCTGCAGGCGGAGATTCTCCATAGTGGGGAGCTGGCGGGCAGGCCGCTCGTAATCCATGCCGCAGGAGGCGACAAACAGCCAGACCGGGATATTATTCTCTTTGCCAACCTGATAGTTGGCCTCAAGGCAGCGGTACCATTCGTTCATCACGCTGCCGTCTATCAAAACCGGATAGTGGTCGTATGAGACGATGTCCATCTTGGTACCCTCGACCATCTTCCTCACATAATCTGTATAATAATCTGTGCCCAGTGCGCGGATGCTTGCGTGGGGATGGAGGTTGATATGCACGGGAACATTGGGAGCTATAGACTTTATCCAGTCCCTGCGCTGCCTGAGCATGGGTATCAGCTGAAGTCCGGGTTCGTCAAAGATGTGTATCATCATCAGGTCCGGGTCGTCCTTCAAAAAATCTATAACCTCCGCATGCTGAGGATGGTGGAGGGAATATTTGAGTCCAGCTTTCTTGATGAGGTCCAGCTTGAAGCGGATAGTGGGGAGCATATCCTCGCCGTCGCGCACGCCGTCGCCGTTCATATCCAGCTTCTCTCCCCCTTCAAGGGTAATCATGGTGAAGCCGGCATCGGCCACCTTCTGATAATCCTCCTGGGTTGTATTTACCGGGTCAAGGCCTCCAAAGGGGAGCAGATCCACTCTGGGTCGGGTAGCCGCCGTATACGGATCCTTTACCAATATGTCCAGATTTATAAACTGCTCTTCCCCGCCGGGGTAGATAACATCCACCATGATATCCGGCTTTGGAGCCGGATCCGGTGCAGTCAATACTATGGAGCCGCCGAGGCCACCGTTGGGGATAACCCGGGCACTCCATCCATCACTGCAGCGCAACGCCACCTTACCCTCTGAAGGCAGGGAATACTTTATGGTGACGCTGTCGCCAGCGCTGACCCCGTAGCGGGCTCTGTCGAACTTGATACTTTCTTTGGCAAACAATCCCGCCGTAGCAAGCAGGAGCGCCAATAATAAAAATAGCAATTTCCTCATCTTATTTCTTTTGTTCAAGTGTAATCCTGTACATCCTGGGCCAATACTTGCCTGTCAGGTAGATAGCGCCGGTAGCCTTGTGATGGGCAATGCCGTTGAGCACATCCGTGCGGGAAGTGCGCAGCTTCTTGTCAAGCAGGCCGCGGCAGTCTATCACCCCCTCCACCTCTCCGGTAGATGGATTGATAATAACGATTTCATCCTTCTGATAGATGTTCGCCCAAATCCTGCCGTCGATATACTCCAGTTCGTTGAGCATATTCACGCTCTTTCCGTTGCGGCGCACCGTGACGCTTCTTACAGTGGTGAAGGTCTTGGGGTTGACAAAATAGAGCTGGGCGCTGCCGTCGCTCATGATAAGCTGATTGCCATCGGTGGTAAGTCCCCACCCCTGACGCTTGTATTTCATCTGCCCCGTCATGGTAAAGGTCTTTTTGTCAAATACCATGCAGACTCCCTCCAGCCAGGTGAGGACGTATATATCGTCACCTATGTTGCAACTCCCCTCAGCAAAGACCCTTTTGTCCATATGTACCCCATGAACCTGCACTCCGGTGGCGATGTCGACCATGGCCAGACGCGACTCTCCGTACTGACCGGCTGATTCATACAATGTGTCGCCGTCAAAAAATAATCCCTGGGTATAAGAAAGGGTGTCATGAGGGTACTCCTGCTCCACCTTTACCGTATAACGGGTGATTGTCTGCGAAGGGGCGCACGCCGCCACCATTACCACCGCCGGCAGAAGTAAGGAGATCAGACGCTTCATGTTCAGACACTATCTGTATTTGAATACCAGCATATCGCCGCCTTCCAGGTCGAACCTGGATACCCCGGGCTGCAACTCTGTAAAGTTGCCGTCGTGGTCAATCACATACACCACATCGCTGAGGTCTATTGCAACCTGCTGGGTCCAATTCCACAGACTGTTAACCACAACCATATATTCGTTACCCCTGTTCTCCACAAAAGAGACTACGGCTTCACGGCTTGTGAAGAGACTGTTGATCTGGGGAGGCAGGTCTTTTACGCTCAGGCTTTCGTTCCACGCATCGAGAACCTGTGTCTTGCGGACAGCCTTGACATCGCTGCCGGCAAATACATAGCCAAGGTTGTGCATCTCTGTACAATATGCCTTGAGGACATCATATGCAGCCGTGTACTTGGCAACGTCCCAGCGCTTGGTTCCGTCGGGATTGTACTCCCATGTCTGCAGCGGGGCCAAATCGGTGCCGGATGTGCTGCGGTACACGAAGAACTGGTTTACCTGCGCACCGTACGCAAGGTTGGTGTTGCACTGCAGGCGGAGAGTTTCCAAGGTGGGATCCACCCTGTTCCATTCCCGGCAGCTGCAGGCGAAAGCCCAGAAAGGGATGTCGTGGCGCAATGCACTCTGCCTGACGGCCGCCAGTGACCTGGGCCAGGAGGGATCGATATACCCTTGATACACAGGATACTGGTCAAAAGTGATTAACTGGAGATTGCACTCTGAGACAAAAGTCTCCACATATTCGAAGTAGTCCTCTACGCCAAGTGAACTCTTGGATGCGCTGGAAGGGTGAAGATTAACATATACAGGATGCCCGGGGTTGGGATCGAGAGACTCGATAGCATCTTTCTCATACTTGATCTGGGCAATGTTTTCGGTAGAAGGTTCGTCATATATCTGATAGCCGGCAAGGGCGGGATATGTCTTGGCCTTGGCAATGGTCTGCTCCAGGCGTGCGTGATTGCCGCGGTAATAATCGCCTGCGGAGCCGTTTACGAACAAGACACCCTTTATACCATATTTTTCCGCAAGGGTAAGCTGCGTCTCCCAGTTGTTGACCTCCTCGATAGTAATCATATTCATACCGCATTCCGCCAGCTTCTGGAAATGATAATCGATAGCAAGCCTTGTATCCAGACAATAATATGCCAGCGCACCCACGGTCGTGCGGGTTGCATCGGTATAAGGGTCACGCACCAAAAGCGGCAGAATAACAGCGGCCTCAAGCCCGTCCTCTGTGACTGCCGTGGCAACCAGTTCCACGGGAGAAGCAGGGTCCGGAGCGGTAACCTCTATTGTACCTTCTGCCGGACCCGAGGCCTTGACAACAGCCTTCCAGCCACCCTTGACGGAAACTGTAACAGTAGCGGCCTGCTGCAGTGTATAGGGGATGGAAACGGTGCTGCCGGCATCTACTCCATACCTGGTCTTGTCAAAAGCAAAGAAGAAAGGCAGATCGTCCGGAACATCTTCTACCGACGAAGCGGGCACTCCGGGCAAATCCCCTTTCTGCAGCGATTCAAGTTCTTCCTGAAGTTGCTCTACCTTGAGTTTGTCTTCTTTGTTGCACGAAGCGGCGATAAAAATGGCCGCAAAAATCATAAGTATGTTAATTGTCCTTTTCATATCCTATCTGTATTTAATCACAACCATATCGCCCATAGGGAGCGAAATATGGGTTATACCAGCATCAAGTTCCTGGAACTGGCCGTCACTGCCAATCAAGTATGCCGGCTCATTGAGTTCTATGGCAATTACCTGATCTATAGGCCAATAATTGTTCACAACCGCCATATACCTATCCCCGCCGTTCTCAACAAAAGAAACCGTTGCGGAAGAAGAGACCCACATACTCTTTATCTCCGGAGGGAAATCGAGTATAGAGAGGGCGTTTTCATGTGATTCTGCATTACCGAGCTGGCGGATCTTTATAACGTTGCAACCTTTGAACACAAACGCCCTTTTCTGCATTGTGAGATTGGCCGTCTTGAGGTCGTCATAAGCCTGTGTCCATGTGCCGTCGCGCATAATGGGGGCATAACTGGTACCACCGTAATCTTGGATGGTAAAGTACTGTACCATCTGGGCGCCGTATGCAAGATTGGTATACACCTGCAACAGAATATTCGCCACGTTAGGTTTTGCACGATGTAACAGCACTGCCTCCTTGTCTATCCAGCAACTCGCGGCAAATGTCCACAACGGCATTCCGTATCTTTTGGCCGCAGATGCTACGGTAGAAAGACACATATGCCAGTCACTCTGGGTTAACCCACCCTCCAATACCGGATAAATATCGAAAGAGAGCTGCTTGAGATGCATCATTGAGGCGAATATCTCTACGTATTCTTCATATGTGCTCGCACCCATTCCCTCGGACGATCCGTTGGGGCGCAGGTTTACATATACCGGATGACCGGGGTCAAGCTGCATCATCCTGTCTTCAATGGCCATCAACGCGAAAACCTCGTTCACGGAGGGTTCGTCACAGATGTGATATCCATAGAGCTCGGGGCGGTCCTTCAGGCTGTCGATGAGGTCTTTCAATCTCTTCAGACTCTCCTCACTCATAGAATCATACCAGCTTCCGGTAGCCCATCCAATTATTGCCAGCACCTTGATACCTACCGCCCGGGCCAGATCCATCTGGTGTAGATAATCCTCCTCGTCGGTCTCAACAGTCACCATCGTGATGCCTGCATCGGCAAGCTTCTGATAGTTCTCCAGAGTCGCATTCCACGGCTTGAAGCTATAATAACCCATAGCATCGATCTTTGGCCTGGTTGCATCGCTGTAGGGGTCGCGTACCATCACCGGCAGGGTTGCGGCAGTATGGCGGCCTGTAACGGAGGTCGCTGTAACGACCACCTCGCTGAATCTGACGGGGTCCGGGACTGTGATGGTTATAGAACCTTCTGCGCCGCCGGTAGCAGTGGCACTCCATCCACCTTTTGCGGTTACCTCGACAGTGGACTCCTCCGGCAGTGTATAGTTTATGGTGACGCTGCTGCCGGCATCCACACCGTACAGCTCCTTGTCAAAGGTAAAACGATACTCACCGGGGACCGGCTCCACAGACGGATCCGGCACCGTCGGTACCACCTGGCTTTGCAGGGAATCAAACTCGCCCTGTAACCGCTCCAGACGCAACTTATCCTCTTTATTGCAGGATGCTGCAGCGATCAGGAACGCGGCAAGTATGATAAAAGTCCGTCTCACTTCCATTTATTTTACTTTTATGACCATCAGGTCACCTTCGTCTATCGTGAATTCACCGCTGCCGGGCTGCTGCGGGGCAAAAGAGCCGTCACGCTCTATGGTGTAAACCATCTCGTTGAAGGTTACCTGAGCGGAAATCTTGGACGTATAGCTCTGATTTATTATTGCGATGTACTCGTTGCCACCGTTTTCCAGGAACGACACCATAGCTGTGTCGCTGGTCTCAAGAGATGCAATCTGCCCGGGGAGGTCGGCGGTGGAGAGGCTCATACTCTCTGACGCCGGAGTCTGGCTGAACCGGATCCTGCTGACATTGCAGCCGTTGAACACATAGCCGCGCTTCTGGATCTGCAGGCATACATCCTTGAGATAATCGTACGCTTCTGTCCATTCGCCATTGTGCATAATGGGAGCCAATGTGGTGCCGCCGTATTGCTGGATGGTGAAAAACTGCACCAGCTGGGCGCCGTAAGCCATATCTGTATATGCCTGGAGACGGAGGTTCTCAACCGAAGGACGTCCGCGGTGTATGACTCCACTCTCGTTATTAATCCAACAGCTGGCGGCAAAAGCCCAGAAGGGTATGCCGTACTGGCGGGAGACATCGGCTACGGTACGCAGGCACCTGTGCCAGTTCGCCATATAGGTACCGTCTTCAAGGATAGGATACATATCAAACGATATGAACTTTACACCGCAGTCGCGGGCATAAGCCTCAATATATTCACGATATGTGTCTGTACCAAGGGAGTATTTTGAACCTTCAGGATTCAGGTTGATATATACCGGATGGTCGGGGTCCAGCGATTCAATTTTCTCCCGGATCCTCTTCAGACGCTTTATGTCACTGTCACTGGCGCTGGGCTCGTCGCATATATGGTATCCCAGCAGACCCGGCTGCCTCTTGAGATAGCCGACCAGTTGGTCCAGATAAGTGTAATGCTCCGGGTCTGAGGCCCAGCCGCTACCGGCGAAACCTATGATTGCAAGGGATTTCATCCCCGCTTTCCAAGCCATTTCAATCTGACTCCGATAGTCGTAGTCGCCGCATTCTACGGTGACAGACGTAAGCCCAGCTTCTGAGAGTTTATTGAAGTTGTCCTGGTTTGCCCATTGGGGCTTAAAACTATAATAGCCCAAAAGATTGGCTTTTGGACGGGTTGCATCGCTATACGGGTCACGTACCATCACGGGAACCATTGCAACTGCCTTCTTGCCGCTCTCTGTGGTGGCTGAAACCACGATATCGCAAGGAGAGGCAGGATCGGGTGCGAAAATGACGATCTCACCCTCAGTATCGCCGGTGGCATTAACCCTGGCGCTCCACCCCTCACCTGCGTTTACACTGACAGTGACGCTGGATGGTTCGGGAAGAGAATACCCGACAATCACGCTGCCGCCCGCATCAACACCATATTTGGATTCTTTGAAGGAAAACGAGTAATCAGTTACCGTCTCGACGGCGGGCGTCACGGCAGAGGGTACCCCTATGTCTTCTACCCCGCTCTCCAACTCCGCCATCGAGCGCTTCAGCTCCTCTATCTGCCGTTGAGCCTCCTTGTCGCAGGAAACTGCCAGCAGAGCGAGGACTGTAAACAATAATATGGACAATCTTCTCATTATTCAGTAACCTGCTTTACACATCTTACAGGAATAACCCGGGAACGGATATCTCCCTGATACCAGTACATAGCGCGGGAGTCCTTGTTGACAAGGGTCTGTGAGCCGCCGGCAATCTCTGAACCATTGACACCATAACGTGCGACACAAGAGTTCCACAGGACCAGTTCATAACCGGCAGAGGTCTGAGACTCATAGAGCCTCCCGGCAAACGGATAATAACTGGTCTGCCCATACTCACCCCTGACCACCAGACCGGTCTCGGTGAACTGCGTGCGGGACTCGTCTTCAAAAATCATAAATGTGTTTGCAGGGGGAACCATATAACCCACCGGACAAGGGTCGTAAATACTCTTCTTCAAATCCTTGAGCATACGGTTTTTGCCGTAATCGGGGTTGCCCCAGAGATAAATGTTGAGGGTTTTGTACCAGTTACCCTCGGTGTTACCATCCTGACTGTAGGGACGTTCCGGATATCTTATTCCGAAAGTATAGGAGTGAGCACTGTTCCTGGGCATATTTCTCAAAACCGTCGCCGCCTCAAACGGGTCCTTCCGGCCCCACTGATAATACAGGCCATAGGTAGCCTCCCCGTCTTCAGGGTTTGCGCTGGTTGCGCCAAGGTTACGGTCCAAAGTAGTAAACTGCAGCATATCGGGATTTGTATGGGTACGATCCGCAGGGACATCGGTACACCAGATATGCCAGCTCCAGATGGAAAAGTCACGGGCGTTCTTGACTGCAATTAATGCATTACCCTTGTTGCCGGTAGCAGTAAAAGATATCTTTCCATTCTCCATCTTGACATCTGTTATGACATCGCCGGAGTTCCAGACAACACTAACTTTCTCCGGCTCCAAAATGGTAGATGCAGGGAAATCTTCATTGGGAGCGGCAGTGCTGGGTAAGATTCCGCTGTCGCCACAGCCCATCACAGTTGCGTCAAACCAGTATTCACCAGGCTTGGACACGATATAGCAGTTGGCAGTACCGTTTGCACTGAGATTCTCACCGTTTGCCACGGTTACACCGTCCTGCCAGATATAAACGATCCGCTCATATACACCGGCTGTGAATGTCACTTTGGCGCAGCGCATTTCAACCGCATCGTTGGCAACCGCAGAAAAGGATACCTTGTCTTCACGGACAGCCTTGGTTGAAGTTCTCTCAAGCCACCCTTCGCCACCCTCGATGGCAACATCATAGCTCTCCTGGTTGGTGAACAACGATACAGCCACGGTACCTCCGGCAGCAGGCACGTTGTATGCTTCCCACGCGGGATACATCACCGGGAAAGCCTCGTCTATCTTCATCTGCGCAAAATTGATGTCGGTAGTAACCATATTGCCGATGCCGTCACAGAAGAACAGACGTGCCGTTGCTTCTGCAGAGGGTGCGGGAGCGGTAAAGGCCACGCTGCCCTTGACTGCGTTCTCCCAAACGGTATGCGCACTCCACCCTTCTGCCAGCAGAGGGGTCACGGTATATTCACCGGTCTTGCCGTCGATATAGAAATCTACGGTTGCCTTTCCGGTGGTGGCCATCGGAGTGCCGTCTCCGCTAATCATCACTGTAAGCACCTTCTCCTTGGGGAATTCCACAACGGTGTTACCCAGGAAGGTAACGGTAATGTATGAGGCATTCTCCTCCACCTTTTCCACCACACTCCTGGCAGAAGCTGCAATGGGCTTCCAGCTCTTCTTGCCGTCGGTACTCATCTCAATCTGGCCGTCGGTGATGCGGAACTCGGGGGCGACGGTGATGACAGCCTTATCTCCCGAAGCATTTGTGAGCGGGGTGCCGTCCAGCGTCCAGAAGAAATTCCCGTCTTCATAGCCCACTGATATCCCGGCCGTCTGGTTAATCACATTAACCACACCGTTGGTCTTGAACTCAAAGTCATAACCCTTGGCGGACTGCTTTGCGGACATAATGGGATCGCCTGCCTGACCTATCACCAACAGGTCCCTGAGAGCTCCAAGGGAGTTAGTTATTGTCTCAAGGTCAGAGATATTGCTGTTCAGCTTGTCTATCTGACCCTGGAGATCATCTATCTGCTTTTTGTAATCTACGCACGAAACTGCAAAGAGCGTGCACACCATCAAAATAGAGAGAACTATTCTTTTCATATCGTTTATAAGGACTTTCAAGCGGCTAAGATACCACTTTTAGATTAAATACAAAACTTACCATTTTCTCACTAATTGAATAAAATGCTTACTTTTACACAGAATTTGAAAAATAATCTTCCATGAAAAGTATGTTCAGATTATCCGTTGTGATTGCCGCCTTGCTTTGGGCTATGATCCCTATGCAAGCAGGAAAGGTAAAAGATTCAAAGACCAATTATGCAAAGGAGGCCCTGCAGCCCTATGTGGATGCCGGCCAGCTCGCCGGAGCCATCAGCGTGTTCTATAAGGACGGTGTGCAGGAGACCTGCTGCGTTGGCTATGCCGATGTTGCGGCGAAGCGGCGCATAAAGATGGATGATGTGTTCATGCAGTGTTCGCAGACTAAAGGTTTCTGCGGCGTCACTATTGCCAAACTGGTGGAGGAGGGCAAGATCTCTCTCGACGACCCCGTCTCAAAGTATCTGCCTGAATTCGCAACCCTCTGGGTGCTGGATGAAGAAAAAGACGGCATCAGGACGCTCCATAAAGCTAAGAATGTACTCACTATAAGGATGGTGATGAACCATACCGGTGGTTTTCCCTTTGAGATAAGCGCCAAGCAGGGCGAAATCAAGGGGGGCGGCTGGTCCGGAGGGGCGCCCTTGCGCCAGACGGCAGCCATTGCAGCGTCTTCCCCCCTGCTGTTTGAACCCGGCACCCGCGAGGCCTATTCCAACACCGGCATAGACATAGGAGCAGCAGTGGTGGAGGTCGTGACCGGGATGAAATGGGAACAATACCTCAAGCAGGAGGTGCTGGACCCCCTGGGGATGAAATCCACCTGGTTCTGGCCCACCGACAGGCAGCTGAAACACAAGATTGAGCTTTATGAAGGGCGTGAAGACGGACCCGTGGTGTGGATAGAGCAGATGGCTATGCAGCAGAAGCCCTACAACGATTCCCACGTGTTCGCTTCTGCCGGAGCCGGACTGTGGACCACTGCGAACGACCAGCTCAAATTCTACAAGATGCTGATGAACCTCGGTGTCGGCGATAACGGCGCGCGCATCCTCAAGGAGGAGACGGTAAAAAATATTCTGGCGGTATCTTCAAGGCCCGAGGGTATGGGCGGTTATTCTCTGGGACTTGTGGCGCCGGTGGTGGACAGCGAAGACGCCTGGTTTGGCCACGACGGCGCCTGGAACACCAACTGCGTGGTAAACTGGCACAAGAAGGAACTGCGGATGTGGATTCAACAGCGCGCGGGCGGTCCCGTGCCGTGGGAGCCTGCATACAATGCGGCAGCAGAGAGATTCTTCTCACAGGACTTTACCAAGACCGGCGTCGAAGCATATACCGGAAGGACCAGCGAGTAAGCACCATTTCCCTATGACCAGAATCAGAGTAGCGACCATAGGGTCCAGCAAGATTGCCGAATCCTTCTTGAAGGGCGCAAGCCACGACCCGCGTTTCTGCCATGCTGCAGTCTATTCCCGCACACCGGAACGCGGGCGGCAGTTTGCCGCAGCCCACGGCGTAGAGAAGGTTTACACTTCGCTGGAAGAGCTGGCCGCATCGCCGGATATCGATGCGGTATATATCGCCTCCCCCAACCTGCTTCACGCACCGCAGGCCATTTTGATGATGGACGCCGGGAAGAGCGTCCTGGTAGAGAAGCCGGCTGCAACCTCTCCGGAAGAGTTGGAGTCTATGTTTGAGGCCGCCAGGCGCAACGGTGTCAGCTTCATGGAGGCGATGCGCCCAACCCTCATGCCCAATTTCCAGGCGATACGCGAAGCCCTGCCCAAAATCGGGAAGATACGCCGCTACACGGCGTCGTACTGCCAGTATTCTTCACGATATGAAGATTTCAAACGCGGCACCGTCGCCAGCAGCCTCAGCTCAGAGATGCGCGGGGGATCGCTGCTGGATCTCGGGGTATACTGTATCGCACCCATGGTGCACCTGTTCGGCGCCCCCTGGGAGGGTGAATTCACCCGCGAGAGGCTCGAAGCGTGCGTTCAAAAGCAGGAAACTATCATATATCCAGGCGACGACGATGCCCATAAGCGCGGCGTGGACGGCCAGGGCTCAATGCTGATAAAGTATCCCGACTTTGAGGCGGTACTCTCCTATTCCAAGATAAGCGATTCCCAAATCCCCGCTGAGATACAGGGTGAGAATGGCTCCATCATAATCGACCGTATTTCCCTCGTAGTTGGGCCCAAACTCGTGATGCGGGTCGGCTGCGGCACCCGCGGCGACACCGGCTTCTCAGGCGGTGACGGAGCCTCTGCCACCGGTCCCGTCTCACTGGAGCGCGAGACCATCAAAGACAATATTTTTTACGAGGTGAAAGAATTCCTGGACCTCGTGGAGCACCACATCCCGGAATCTGCAGAGAACTCCTGGTCCCGCAGCCTCATCCAGGCGCAGATCTGTTCGAGGTAGCCCTCCCCTCTCCGGAATCAAGCCATCAGTTTGTTCAGGCCGGACATAATGTCGCGGCGAAGGTGCTGGGTGGCGTTCATAAGAGGGTCGCGGCGAAGTTTGAGAAGATACTTGCGAAGGCGGAACTGCAGGCGCTTGGTGAGCTCACGCAGATGGTGGTAGGCCAGCATAGTAATGGGCAAGAGCGGCAGCGCCACTAACGCAATCCAGAACTTTTTACCTACGATCCATATCACCGCAAACAGAATCAGGTACCAGATCAAAAAGGCGAAGAAGCCCACTCCCATCTGCAGCGACGGGAACAGCATCTTGTCCTTAATCTTTCGGGCAATTCCCTTGGAGATGTGGTGGGGGATGAAATTGATGAGAGCGGTAAGGGCAAACACGGGCAGCAGGAGTATCCAGAGCAGGGTGCGGCCTATAAAGCCCAGAGTGCTAGCCCGCTCCACCACGTAGTCATCCATCTTAAGCTTCTTGAGGTTGGAAAGATACTCGCCGGCCTTGGATATAAGGTCGGCAGCAAGGCTTGTCTTGGTGGATGCAGACTCGGAATCGGAAGATGCATAAGGCTCGGCCGGCTTGCCATACCCGGCCTCCTTGAGCCGCTCGTTCACCGCACGGCGGGCCTTAAGGTCGTTCTCCAGATGGCTGCGCCGCAGGCCGTGCCGCTTCTCGTATATCGGCACATACATCTGGCAGAGCATCTCCACCGCGGGGTAATTGTCGGGGTCCTCTATATCGAGAATCATACTGTTCACCCTTTCTCGAGCCTTCAAGGCCAGCAGATGCAACCCGCGTTCGGGATGCTCGCGATAGGTATCGTAAAGTTCTTCAAAGGTAAACGGCTCACCGATGGTGAACAGGGCATCGTTCTGCATCCCGGTGTAACCCAGATAGTGGTGCCCGAGGGGTAAAATCTTCAAGTCTTTGGAAAAACTACACGCCTCTTCGTAACCGAACGCCATCCGGGCAAATCCCTTTTTGAAACTCCCCAGATAATGGTGATCCTGATGGCCGGCCTCGGGGAAGATGGCCACTACTACCCCCTCCTGCATCAACCTGACCGTCTGCTCGAAAATGGCCTCGTTCTGCCCGAGACCCTCAATCCCCACGTCGCGCTGGCGAAAAGCCGGCATGATGCGCAGAAACCTCAATAACCGGGCAATGGAATCCTTCTTGAATATGTCTCCCCGCGCCAGGAACACCGGCTCGCGGGGCACCACGGCAAATATGATGCTCAGCGCATCCACAAGTCCGTTCTGGTGGTTGCAAATCAGAAGGAAACCCTCTTTCTTGTCTTTGGGAATGTTGTCCCGGCCTATTACCTGGAATTTCCGGTAATATATAAATCTAACCGCAAGGCTCACGTATCCATACAGGAGCCTGTACAGCAGATTTGGTTTCGCTATGCGTCCGAAGTCAATCATCTTCTATATTACGCCCTGCTCCAGCATCGCTGTGGCAACCTTCATAAAACCAGCAATGTTGGCGCCTTTGACATAGTCAATCTTACCGTCTGCCTGAGTACCGTATTTCACGCACTGTTCGTGGATGGAACTCATAATCTGGTGCAGTTTGGCATCGACTTCGGCTCCGGTCCACGATATATGGGATGCGTTCTGGGTCATCTCCAGGCCGGAAGTTGCCACGCCGCCGGCGTTCACGGCCTTGCCGGGGGCGAAGATCACGCCTGCCTCCTGGAAGGCTTTGATGGCCTCGGGACGGCAGCCCATATTGGAGACCTCACAGCAGCAGAAGGTGCCGTTGGCGATAAGTTCGCGGGCATCGGCCTCCTCCAACTCGTTCTGGAATGCGCACGGCAGGGCGATGTCGCACCCCACGCTCCATGCCTTCTTACCGGGCGTAAACTTTGCCTTATCGGGGAAGCGGTCTGCCATCATACTTACCTGGTCGCGGTTGGAGGCTCGCATAACCAGCATATAGTCAATCATCTCTTTGTCGATGCCTCCGGGAATTTCACATACGCCGTCGGGACCGCTGATGGCAACTACTTTTGCACCCATCTCAACCGCCTTGTGGCTGCACCCCAGGCAACATTACCAAAGCCCGAGAGGGCGATGGTGTGTCCCTTGATATCACGGCCGGCTGTGGCAAGCACCTGCTTTGTGAAATAAAGGGCACCGAAACCGGTAGCCTCCGGACGGAGGATAGAGCCTCCCCAGGTGAGCCCCTTGCCAGTAAGCACACCTGTATTATACTCGTGAGCCAGTTTCTTGTACATACCTGTCAGATATCCGATTTCGCGGGCACCTACACCCACGTCACCGGCGGGCACGTCGGTATCGGGTCCGATGACTTTCCACAATTCAAGCATAAAGGCCTGGCAGAAGCGCATTATTTCTGCATCGGACTTGCCCTTGGGGTCAAAATCGCTGCCGCCCTTGCCACCACCCATAGGGAGGGTCGTGAGGGCATTCTTGAAAGTCTGCTCAAAGCCAAGGAACTTAAGCATTCCGGGGGTCACGGCGCGATGGAACCGCAGACCTCCTTTGTAGGGCCCCAGGGCACTGTTGAACTGCACGCGGAAACCGCTGTTGGTCTGTATCTGCCCCTGGTCGTCCACCCAGGTAACCCTGAACGAGAGGATGCGGTCCGGCTCTACCATCCGCTCCACTATCTTGTTCTTTTCAAATTCGGGATGCTCGTTGTAAACCTCTTCTACAGACTCCAGCACCTCGCGGACAGCCTGCAGATACTCCGGTTCGTAAGGATACTTACGCTCCAGAGTGGACATTACTTGTGAAACTTGCATATACGTTTTTGTTAAAAAGAATCAAGGATCGATTGCGCATTCTGCACGAGAGGTTCCACGTTGCCCCCCCAGAGGCGGTCGTGGGTAAATTGGGAAATCGCCTCTTCCAGCTTTTGCAGCTTCCTGGGTTGCTTTGCATACTCTTCGCGCAATATCAATACTTTTTCAAAGTCCTGGATACCTTCTACGAGGCGCTCCCAGCGTACCGAAGACCAGCCTTGAGGATAAATCATAAAGTTGTCGCCGGAACTCAGGTTGTACCAGCGGGTGTCCACCATAGGCTCGGCATTCCAGCTGTTGTAGGCCCAGCGCAGCATACCGTCGTAATTGTTGCAGAGAGCGTACCAGCCAAGGGACGCACTCTCTGCCAAAGGGGAAAAGGTGAAGGTATTGGGATGACCCTCGCCGCAGCAGATATAGAAGGTGGTGAACTTACCCTCGCCGCGCCGCCTGTCGCTTATCGCAGGGCCGTCGGTATCCTTGAGATAGGTACCGTCACCAAATAGATCCAGACTGTAGTCTTCCAGATCGCCCTCTATCTCGGGATGATAGTTGCCCGCAAGTGCAAACTTGTATTCGGGGTCAGCCTCGCGCGCTATGGCGATAACTGTCTGCATCACAGCAAGGTCACGCTCATCAACCGCCAGGCGGGTCTTGTCGAACCAGCCCTTGGCGCGCAGATGACCGGCAAAATCTTTGAGCAGGGGAATCCATATTGCGCGATATACATCATCGCCATATTCAAACGGGATGGTCTGATGAGAGTCGGTGGCACGGTCATAATATCTGAAGCGCATACGCCAGGGGGCGATGGTAAAGCAGTCTATCTGCTCGCTTATACCGCAGCTGGCCATAAACTCCACCCAGCGGTCGAAGATGTCGTAATTATACTCCATCGTTCCGTCTATGTTTCTGGAAGCCTGTACCATAGCTTCAAACAGGTCGAGTGTCTGGTCACCCCAGCAATCCCACATCAGAGTGGCGGTGACAACCTTTCCGCCGGCCTGCGCCATCTTGGTCATCATCGGCCGCATCAGCTCCAGATGTTCTTCGCTCCAGGGACGCACGCCAAAGTAGCGGGCCACAGCGAATGGATTCTGCCAGAGGTCCAGATGGAAGCGCCACAGCGAGGGTTTGGGCAGGACGCGGTCGCGGACCTCAACCGTATATTTGAGTTCCAAGGGTTTGTCTGCGAGCTCATTGCACAAGAACTTGACGGTACCATAGTACTTGCCGGGGCTGGCATCCTGAGGCACCTGGATGGTGAACCAGGCGGGACGGACGGTCCGTGCCTCTATCTGCTGCATCTTGCCACCGATGATTGCATCGGGCACAAGCACAGAATCGCGTTTGGCAAAATTGTCTTTGCCGCCCATAGCCTCGGAGAAATAGCCTTTGTCGCCGCCGTCGCCCAGACAGTCACCCTTGACATAACGCTCAAATCCAAATTGTATATTGCCGGCGCTGATGGTGTTCTTGCCCGACTTCAGATCAGACACATATATCCTGGCATCGTGAATCTCCGAAGAGGTGAAGACAACAGCCTGAAAGCTGACTCTCTCGCCGCGCCAGGCCACCTCGCGGGGGACACGGTTCTTGTTCAACTCAGGCACCCTGTACTTGTCGTAACGTACATCAAGGCTGCCCCAGCCAAAGTTTGTTCCCGACACCTTTGCCCAGGCCGGATCGGGAGTAAACGGGAAATCTGCCTCAGACAACTGCGCAACCGGAGTGAAATTCTGGGCTGATGCCCCAGCAAAAACAACGCACAAAAGTGCCGCGCACACAAAAAACTTCTTCATATATCAGCTGATAACGTTTTAACTCTGCTAATATACAAATAATCCGGAATAGAAAAAAAGCTCCGGACGTTGTGCCCGGAGCAAATACTATTTCAATGTGATTATTCCATCTTCCATATCTGCCGTTATGGGATGTTCTTTGGTGAGCCTGCCCTCCAGCAGCTGCTTTGCAAGTTCGTCAATAAGATCCCGCTGCAGAACCCTCTTGATGGGCCGCGCACCGTAAACCGGATTGTAACCCTTGTCGCTGAGGTAATCCACAAAGCGGTCGGTGAACTTCAGCTCGATATCCATAGCTGTGAGCTTCTTCTGGAGGTCAGCAATCTGGATACCCAGTATCTCCCGTACGTTTTCGCGGCTGAGCGGGTGGAACATTATTATCTCGTCGATACGGTTCAGGAACTCCGGACGGACGCTCCGCTTGAGAATCTCCATCACCTTGTCGCGGCACTCGTTCAGGTCACCTCCCTGCGCAATTGCATCCTGGATGATGTCACTGCCCACGTTGCTGGTCATTATCAAGATAGTGTTCTTGAAATCGACGGTGCGCCCCTTATTATCTGTAAGACGGCCGTCGTCAAGTACCTGCAGCAGCACATTGAACACATCGGGATGGGCTTTCTCTATCTCATCGAGCAATACTACAGAGTATGGTTTCCGCCGCACCGCCTCGGTGAGCTGGCCGCCCTCTTCGTAACCGACGTATCCCGGAGGCGCACCCACCAGGCGCGATACGGTGTGACGCTCCTGAT
>JAFXNQ010000012.1 GCA_017529425.1 Bacteroidales bacterium
ATATGTTCTACGTTAGAACAAAATAGAGGGTGCTTCATGGCAGTCAACAGCCTTATAACCTGTTGGTTGCAATCAAGGAGGCTCGGTTAGAGTGCCAATAGAGTGACATGATCAGCCGTGTTTTCGCCCCTGTTCAGGTCGGGGATTAGGTTCACTGCCTTCCGTTTGCTAGCGTCCACAATCTTGGCATAAATCTGGGTCGTTGATACGCTGGTGTGGCCCATAAGTGACATAACGGTATATATATCAGCACCGTAAGCCAGAAGCAGCGTGGCATAGGTATGTCTGCTGCAGTGGAATGTAATGTGTTTGTCAATACCAGCCGCACACACCCAGTCTTTCAGTAGCTCCCCCACCCGGACCCGATTGGGCAGGGAGAACACCTTACCTGTCTTTACTGCCGCAAACGGCAGCTGGCCCAGCGCATTTGCCGACATTGGGATATACACCAGCCTGCCGGTTTTAATCTGCCTGGCCTCCACCTGGTATCCGCCACCGTCTGTGGCATGGATCTGCTCCCACCGCAAAGCTTCAATGTCGCTCAAGCGCAATCCGGTAAAACACGCAAAAAGGAATGCACGTTTAACATTGTCGTTGCTGCACCTTGTATCCGCCAGCAGTTTTAACTCGTCATGCGTCAGGTATTCCCGTTCGCTTTCGGGATTTTTGGGACGCTGAAAACGATCGATCCTGTTAATGGGATTCTCCCGCATGACGCCGGCCCGGTACGCATTATTGAATATTGTGTTCAAGCCGGCAAAGTAAACGTGTATAGACCCTTCCGACAACCCTCCATCTCTCATATACCGACAGAAATCAAGAATATACGCTTGATCCACCATGAGAATGGTGGTGCGTTTGTTGTATTTGTTTATCCAACGCAAAATCTTTGAGAGAGTGAGCGCGTATTTGGGCTTGCCCTGATCCTTGTAAAACTTTTGCTGCTCAGCGATGTAGTCTGTCAAAAGCATGTCTTTACACTTGTGAGAACGAATCCCAGTGTAGCCCTCCTGTATCTGGAGGATGCGTTTTGACTTCAGGGCATTGGCCTGCCTGAGTGTTTCCCGGTTCTGCACCTTGTCTAGTTTTGTCCGCTCCGGGACAAGATACATCCTCAAGAACTCGCGCGTTCGAACGCCGTCCGACATGTGATCGAGATAAAGGGAATAGCCTCCCCCTTTGATGGCCCGCTTGCGCAGGGTTACCAATTCTTTACCAGAGGTTTTTGTGTCTAATTTATCCATAGTCAAGTGACAATTAAGTGACAAATGCAGGAGAATACTCTCAGCGGGATAACTGTTCTTTGGGCCAGAATGATGCGTATTAGTTATCGACTTCAGCGATTTTTAGCATTTTTGGCTGCCTAAGCAACCTCGAATACAAGAATTGCCAGGCTAGTAAAATGAAAGAAACAAGGCACATACTTATTTCAACAGACGATAGATATGCCCCATACTGCGGCATAACGTTAACTTCTGTTTTTAAACAACAGGGACTGCATGTTCCATGTCTTATTCTTACCGGCCATGAACTGAAAAGACATAATGTAGAAAAATTCAGGGAGCTGGAGAGCAGCTACGGATGCGAGATTGAGTTTATCATTGCATTTTAACCAAGTCCTACGGCTTCCTCTTCAAACCTTTTATAGATTGTATGCAGCCGAACTGTACTGCCCGGGGCTTTTCCCCGCAGCTTTTCAACCGAGAGCGTACACGTTGTTTTTAATCGGCTGACTGTTAATCTGTTGGTGCAACACCGCGCGCTTTATCCCGCACGGCGAAGGGGTTAGAGCGTGGCAACCCTTGATAGAACCCACTCCAGGGCATATTCCCCGCGCTTACCGGTTACGAGGCTCCGGTAGTGTCTTCCCCGTTTTTCGGAGCGAGGTACAGATTTGAGGGTCAGAACTGACTTCGCGGGGCATTTCGGGCCTTAAACCCGGTTTTTGACCGTGCGAAGTCCAAAAACAGGCGCCATTCTGTACCTCGCGTATATATAATTAATAGACAAGCGTGTATATGCCACGTGACTGTTTCTGTAAAGGCAAGAACTCTGCGCGATAAACCCTTCTGGAGGCGATTTGTATAATGCACAGTCTGTCAGGCACTTTAGCTCCAGCTGACTTTAGCCAAAGAAAACGGCCCCTTCGATGATGACTGAGAATGCCGCGCTAGCGGCCGGCGCACTGCGCCGCGGGGGTTTGGGGGCAGAGCCCCCGGTATAATAGGTGCCATGGCACCACAAAAAAAGACCTGTTTTCACAAGTCTTCTTTTGTGGTGCCACCGGGAATTGAACCAGGGACACAAGGATTTTCAGTCCTTTGCTCTACCAACTGAGCTATGGCACCATTGGTTTGGGGATGCAAAGGTATAAAAACTTTTTGCATCTCCAAATATATTGCACTCAACTATTGTTTCTTGATCTTAAGTTTCTGCCCGGTATATATCTTGGACTTGCGGGTGAGGCCGTTGAGACGCATAATGTCGTTCAGGCTCACGCCGGGGAACTTGTTGGCTATACTATACAGTGTATCTCCCTTACGCACGGTATAAGTGACATATCCGCCCTTGGTGGAGGTAGCGGGCTGGGATGACTTTGCGCTGCCGGAAGATGCCACAGACGATGATGACGGGCCCTTGCCGCTATATATCTTCAGCCTCTGGCCCGGGACGATGGTTTCCCTGCGCAATCCGTTCCACTTCTTGATGTTTGCGATGGTGGTATGGTGACGTGATGCAATCTTGCCCAGACTGTCACCCCTCTTAACTGTATATACTGTATAGGTGGGTGCTCCTGAAGAGGTACGGGTATTCCTTACCACGCCGACATCCTTAACCCTGACGGGATCGAAGAAGATGCTGTCTTTATACGCATAAATTGTATCCTGGACATCGATGAATGCTCCGGAGAAGCTGTACGGCAGCTTTATCACCCGGGTCTTGGTCTTGCCGGGGACAATATCCTTTACATACTCCGGATTGAGGTTGCGGAGCATATCCACGCTTATGCCGATGCACTCGGAAATCTGACCAAAGTGAAGGTTGTTGTTGACATGGAACGTGTCCACTTGGGGAGGGGTATCGATGTGTGAAGGGACAATGTCATGCAGCTTATAGTATGCCATCGTGTACATCGCCGCAATGAAAGCCGGCACGTAACCGCGGGTCTCGCGGGGGAGGTAACGATACACATCCCAGAAATCACGTCCGCCACCTGCCCTCTTTATGGCTTTGTTCACGTTGCCGGGACCGCAGTTGTAAGATGCAATCGCCAGAGACCAGTCTCCGAAGATGGCATAGGCATCGCGCAAATACTTGGCCGCAGCATGTGTCTCCTCTATATAATCGAAACGTTCGTCAACATACTCATCTATCTCAAGTCCGTACTGGGTACCGGTACTGCGCATGAACTGCCACATACCTGCTGCACGGGCACGGGAAACCGCCATAGGATTGAGTGCCGACTCAATCACAGAGACTTTTGCAAGTTCCGGGGGAAGGCCGTACTGATCGAATATCTCCTCAAAAATGGGCAGGTAATAGGACGACAGGCCCACTATCTTGCTGATTTTAGCGCGGGACATCTTCTGGGTGTAATAGATGATGTAGCTGCGCACGACATCGTTGTACGGGATCTTTACCGACGTGTTGATGCGGTTAAGCCGGGCGATATATACAGAGTCGGGGATGTCTGATGTATATTTCATATCGCTGACGTCCATCAGCTCGTCCTCGTCTTCCTGCGAGTGGCGGATAAGATTGTCGTACCATGCAACCAACGCGGAATCCGTATTGAAGTTGGGGTCATCGTCAGCAGCGATGCTGTCCTCGTCGGAGGTGAAGGCTATCTCTTCAAAAGGGGCCGAGACCATCTCATCATATGCACGCTGCATAGAGTCCAACTTGGAGAGCAGTACAGAGATAGAGTCTTTGAGAACCTTCTTGGTTTCCGGCTTGTTCTTCTGCGCCGATGACGAGAAGGGGACAGCCACCAGAAGGAGCAATAATAAAAGCAGCTTTGATAGTGTTTTAGAAGGTGAGTACATTGAAAAATTGTGATGTGTATGTGATTAAAAATTAAATGTCATGTTAACCCCGAACGACGGCATTGACTGCGTCGGGGAGAGATTGCTGTCCAGATTCTCTATCAGCGCCGGATTCACGTTCAGAGAGAGGTCGTCGCTCACATTGAAATCCTTCATATACGCAAACACGTTGGCATCTATTATGTTGAGTGCGTACACCAGTATTGTGGCAACCACAGAATAGTCCCGGTAGCGGTGGTAAAGATCCTTGTAGGTGGTTGCCTGGGTGACGTTAATACGTCCGGTATAACCCGAGCTGCTGTCGCTTGCAAGCTTGTAGATGTATTTGTAGCGCTGATACTGCATGTTGTTCAGATGGAGGGTATATGCGCACACGCCAAGCCCGGCGTACCAGATGGGGATATGCCACCATTCTCCTATGTAAGCCTGACCGAGACCCGGCAGCAGGGCAGAGAATACAGCCGCCTTGCCAGGATCCGGAGTACGGGAATCGGTAAGGCAGGCCACCCCGTCGAGCATCTGGCCCCAATACAGCAGGGCAGCTCCCGCATAGCACAGAGTGCGGTAGGTGGCAAACTTCTGGTCTCCGGTATTGTGATATTGTTCGTTGAAATAGAGGCCACCTCCTATTCCGGCTCCGATACCGGCATATATAACCGGCAACTTCCAGTAATCCTTGTTGTAAATCTGGATGCGCCCCGGCATTACAGCTGCGCCTAAAGCAGCGTATCCGGGCCTGAGCGGCTCCTTGTGGTGAAGGCCGCGGGTAAGATGCTTAATAGAGAATCCCTGCAGGGTATCTGCATCGGTCTCGTTCTCGTCCTCCTTATACTCCGAGGATGAAGCATTCTCTCCAGGCACGCCGGTCATTGTATCGTTTTGCTTGAAAATACCCTGACCTGACGCCTGCAGGCAGGCGAACATCATCAAGATGGTTATCAGCAGGGTCCTTCTCATCCGGCTAAGCGTTGACGTTTATAAGTTCTTCTGCGAGATTCATAAAATTGCCCGCGCCCGCCGATTCCGGATCGTAAACAATAACCGGCTTGCCTGCGGAGGGGGCCTCTACCAGTTGTGAACTGCGGCAGATTATGGTTTTGAATACCTTCTGGGGGAATTGTGCGCGGATCTCTTCTATAACCTGGTTGTGCGGCTTGAGCCGGCTGTCGTACATAGAGAACAGGAAGCCCTCTATCTCCAGCTCAGGGTTGACCTTTGTCTGGACCAGCTTGATGGTGTTGAGCAGTTTTCCCAGCCCCTCCAGCGCAAAATACTCCGGCTGGACAGGCACAATCACAGAATCTGCCGCCGTGAGGGCATTGATTGTAAGCAGGCCCAGCGAAGGGGAACAGTCTATGATTATATAATCATAGTCACTCTTGACCGCCTCCAGGGTTTTTCGAAGGGCAGTCTCACGGCTGTTGCGGTTAAGCAGCTCCACCTCCACCCCGATCAGGTCGACGTGCGAGGGGACCAGCTTGAGAAGGTCAAGGGATGTATCCAGAATGGTCTCGCCCAACCGGCACCCGCCTTTCAGCGCCTCATAAAGGGTCCTGCCGGCATCGGCATCGGAATCGAAGCCCAGATATGCGGTGGCATTGGCCTGCGGGTCGGCATCCACAAGCAAGGTTCTGGACTTTAGTACAGCCAGAGAAGCGGCAAGATTGACGGCAGTGGTCGTCTTTCCTACACCACCCTTCTGGTTGGCTATGGCGATTGTTTTTCCCATCTTTCAGATGCCGGACTGCAAAGCAGCAAATTTAACAATTGTTTTGTTTCTTAAAAATTATAATCTGCCTGAAACCGGCACTCCGGCACAGCAGAAAGCGCGGCGACACAGGATAAAGCCAGCTTAGAGCAGGGTTTAATTTTAACGATGCACTTTGCTGCAATTCCCTTGCCGTAATAGTACTGAGAGGAAAAACTTCCTGGCAAATCTTTCTCGTAGAGATATACTCTGGTATCATATCCTACGGTATTGAAAAGCGACAGCGAGGCGGCGGCACTATGGCGCATCCTGCCGAATTCGCGGCTTACCGAGGCTGAAAGGGCCACCCCTTTTGATATCTCCCCGTCGCGGCGCAGCAACACCGCTCCGCTTCTTACAGAACCCTTCCAACGCCCCCACTCTCCCTTCACAGCCAGCTTGAGAGTATGCTTGTTTGAGTTATCGCTGCTCTGCCACATATAACTGTCCTGGGCAGAGATACTCCAACCGCCGGAAGTGTATTCAACCCGCAGCCTTTCATAAACCGCACCGGAGGGTGTTTCTACCCGATAACGTGGCGACGGATAGTACACCGCTTCCGAGAACGATGTAACCAGCAGCCCCCTGAGGGGGCGCACCATCAGCGACAACACCGCCCCGCACTGGTTGGATACCGACGATATGGTGGAGTAGGCTCCGGCGTGCGGCGCGATATAACTTTTATCGTAATACCGTACCGATGCCGATGCCTCAAAGTTGTAAGAGGACGACAAAACCGCCCCCGCGATTGCAGCCGGCTTCAGGTTTGCAGAAAAGGCTGCCTCAGCAAAGAAGCGCCAGTGCCCCCTGCTGACAACCGCATCTGCGGCTATGTTCCCCATCCATCCGTCATACATCTGATACTGGTTGTAATATGTCACTTTGCGGGCGTTGTGCTCACTATAGGTGTAGGCCAGAGCCGTCACGCCCGCGCTGAACCACTCTCCCCGCCAGCTGAGATTGCCACCAAAGAGATACTCACGCATGGCATCTCTGGCCGCCTTCTCCGCTATTGTACGGTGATAGCCCGTGACCGGCAGGGATGTATAGCCTCCCTCATCTACTCTGGCATCCACCCCGGCGGCAGAGGCGAACATTGTTATCCTGAGGGCTCGCAACAGGCCATATTCCACCGCCACCCCGCGCAATGCAGAGCATTCATCGGCAGATTTATAGGGGACGATGCCGCGTGAGCGACGCACCAGCGTGGCCGGCTGGGTGGCGGAGGTGAAGCTGAAGGCGTTCCATAATGCCAAGCCCTGCCCAAAACAGGCGCTGTAATCTCCCAACAACACGCTCCACCGCCCTTTTGAATACCCCGCATACGCCCCGATATGGTCTGTCAGCAGCCGCTCACCCGGATCGCTCTCCGCCAGCACTCCCGCCCTGAGGCCACCCCACTCGAACAGTATCCTGTTATACTGATGAATCCCCTCTACTCCACCTTTATAGCGGTAGCGCGAGCGCACCTGAACAGATATCTTTGCCTCTCTGTGATTATCATCGCCATAAAGCGCCACAAAAGGCTCTATTTTGGCCGCAAAGCCGTTACCGAAGCCATCTACCATAGAGAGCTCCTGAAGGGTCAGAATCGCCCCGTAATCGCGCCTGTATTCCAACAGGCTGGCTATCTGGAACGGAGTAAACAACCCCGACCTCTCCAATACCTCACGCGAGGCGGTATTCAAATCTAACTTAGGCCTCTCTAAACGCTGCTGCAGATACTCCTCCACCGCCTCCTCAGGGATGCCGGCCTCCACCATCTGCTCAATTTCACCCTCTATGTCCTGCGCCACCACAGGGCGACAAAAAAAGATTACTCCAAACAGGGCAATCTCAGTCAAATAAGCTTTCACCTCAATCCTCCTGCACTATTATGTCAATACTGATTCAAAAGTAATATCTTTGCTCCGCAGAAACAACTTTTTGGAGATGATATTCATTGTAGACAGCCAAACGGACCCGTACATGAATCTGGCGGCAGAGGAGTACCTGCTGCGCAACTTCAGCGAGCCGGTGTTCCGCCTGTGGCGCAACGCCCCCTGCGTGGTTATCGGCCGCAACCAGAACGCACTGGCAGAGATTGACATAGATTATGTAAAAGCCAACGGGATCAAGGTCGTACGGCGTCTTTCCGGCGGCGGGGCGGTGTTCCACGACCTGGGTAACGTGAATTTCACCTTTATCGAGAGCCGGCGCGAAGGCGAAGACACCTCCGACATGTTCCGCCGCTTTACGGCCCCTATTCTGGATGCGATGAATAACCTGGGCATCGACGCACGCCTGGAAGGGCGCAACGACCTTACTATCTCCGGCCGCAAATTCTCCGGCAACGCCCTGTGCATAGAGCACGGGCGGGTTCTGCAGCACGGCACACTGCTCTTCAGCGCATCCATGAATTCACTTGCCGGAGCACTCCGCAACCGCGCTGTCAAGTATTCCGACAAGGCGGTAAAATCAAATATCAGCCGGGTTACAAACATCTCCAGCCACCTGAATACCCCGATGGACTGCATGCAGTTCATGGACTATCTGGGCGATTTTATTGGCCGCGACACACCACGTTACAATTACACCGGCGCCGACCTGGCCGCCATAGAGAAACTCGCCGCCGAGAAATATTCCACCGACATCTGGAACTTCTCTGCCTCCCCCCGCTACACCTTCTCTAACTGCGCCAAGCTCAGCTGCGGCCTTGTGGAGATATCTTTCGATGTATCAAAGGGTATTATTACCCGGCTCGCTGTAAGCGGCGACTTCTTCTTTATCCGCCCGATTGAAGAGTTCTGCGCAAAGATGACGGGATGCGAACATCTCAGGGAAAAAATCGCCGGGCGGATCTCGGCGATCGGGCCCGGCGACTATTTTGGGAAGGTCAGCGACGAAGAGCTGACCGCTATGTTCTTCTAAACGGCTATTTGAAGCGTTTCTCCTTTACGGAGACCATCTTCTCCTTGAGAATGCCTACGCACTCGGTAACAGCCTCCTCAAACGTGTCCGCATTGCGTTCCACCACGACTTCGCTGCCAGGGATGAGGACTCTCACCTTGACATTCTTATTGTCGGGGTCGGGAAGCAACGAAAGCAATACCTCACAACGGACCACATCTTCGTAAAATTTCTCTACTTTGCTGACCTTGCGGTTGATGTAGTCGATCAGCTTCTGATCTGCATCAAACTTGATTGATTGAATCTTGATTTCCATTTCACTTTCGTTTTTTTGCTCTTGGATGAGCGGTTAAATATATACTTTTAAGTTGCTCGAACGAGTTGTGCGTATAGACCTGTGTGGCCGCCAGCGACGAGTGTCCGAGAACCTCCTTGATGCTGTTTATGTCTGCACCGTTGTTGAGCAGGTGGGTTGCCAGGGTGTGCCGCAGCACGTGCGGCGACTTTTTACCTGTGAACCCCTCTACCCCGCTCAGGGCATGTTTAACTACATTGTTTACAAAAGCCGGGTACAACTGCTTTCCCCTGTCCGTTACAAAAAACCAGCCAGAGCCGCTGCCGCCTGTCTCTTCTTCAACTCTTTTCAAATATAATAAAACTTCTTCACAAATCCTATCGGGAACGGGAATTTCTCTTGGCTTGTCGCCCTTGCCGGTAACCCGGAAAACTTTGCGTCCCGGATCAAAATCGCTGACCTTCAAACCACAAAGTTCTGCCCTGCGCATTCCGGTAGAATAGAGCACCAGAATAATCATCCGCTCCCGCAGTTCACAGAAAGGTTCCTTTCCGTCACCCGCCGCCCTTGCATCTTCTTCTCCCTGCGCACGACTTTCGCTTAAATATCCGTCCATGCTGGCCTGAGTGTAAAACTGCGGCAGCGGCCTGGCCTCCTTGGGGCGGAATACCTTACGGACCGGATTGGAATCGAGCAGAGAGTTGCGCACCATCCAGTTGCAAAAACTGCTCAGGGCCGACAGCTGCAGGTTCATGGTGCGGGGGCTCAGGCCATCCTCCAATCCCATTGCAATATAGCCGCGGATAAGGTTGGGGGTGAGTATCTGCCGCCACTGCCCGTCATCTGTCTCACCCTGAGACTCCGGCATGGCAAAGAGTCGGAAACGCTCTATCGCATCGCGGTAAAGCGCCACAGTGCGTGGAGAATAGCGCCGTTGCACGCTGATATACTCAATAAAACGCTCTTCCATCACTGCCAAGGTAACAAAAATTTGCCGAACCGGAAAACTTGTTTATCTTTGCAGTCCCTAAAAAAAGGAGGTGTAGCAATTATGATTATCGTACAGATTAAAGAAGGTGAAAACATCGAGAAGGCCCTGAAGAAGTTCAAACGCAAATTCGAAAAGACCGGTATCGTACGCGAGCTCCGCGGTCGTCGCGAGTTCAAGAAACCGTCTGTAGTCCGCAGAGAGCAGAGAAACAAAGCTATCTACGTTCAGCAATTGCGCCTCGAGGAGGAATAATTTCTGGACTATTCTCAGTAAAACCGATCCGTTGGGGTCGGTTTTATTGTTTTTATAACTGACGTTACTACTTTTGCAAGGTGACTTTACGGGAATATATCAAACTGGAGACTTCTGGCTGGAAATGGTACGAGCTGGTATATCTGGCCGCCTGCACCCTGGCCATCCTTATTCCGTCGCTCATCAGCGGCGACAGCGCAATGGCGGTGGTAAGTGCCACTTGCGGTGCCATATCGGTGGTGCTCACCGGCAAGGGGAAGCTGGGCACCTACATCTTTGGCGGAATCCAGTGCGCTCTTTACGCAATTATCTCTTACAAAGCTACATATTACGGTGAAACCTTACTGAATGTACTCTACCTGCTGCCCTTGGAGGTGGTGGGCTTCCGCACCTGGATGAAGAATATGAACGCGGAGCGGGCGGAGGTAGTGAAATTGCAGATGAGTTGGAGACGGCGCGCCGTCTGGGGGGCGGCACTCGCCGCCGGCACCTTCGCCCTGGGGCTGATTCTGAAACACATCGACGTTATCTCCAGCACTATCTTAGGTATCAAGGATGTACCGGTAGATGCAATGCCCTTTATGGACGCTTTCACCACCGTCGGTACAATGATAGCCTTTGTGCTCACCGTAAAGCGCTACAGCGAAAACTGGTGGATATGGATAGCCATCAACATTGTCACCGTGATAATGTGGCTCGGCAACGTCATTGAGGGGGGAGAAAATGCCAGCATCGCCACATTGCTGATGTGGAGCGTCTATCTTGTCAATTCTGTGATAATGATGATCCGGTGGATGCGGGATTCCCGCAAGACGGAATAGCTGGCACAAGTAAGCGCTGGCAGAAAAACCACTGTTCATCAACAACATACAACAATTAATGGTACCCCGTGAGAGTACCATTGATTTGCGTAAGATGATGTGTGTCTGCGAGTTCAGCGCCAGCCTAAATCTCACGGTTCAGAGCCTCCCAGATCATATCCTTGAGGTGCATAAGGCCGCTGCCGGTAACGGCGCTGATAAAGGTGTGTGGCACTCCACTGGGCAGCGTCTTCTCTATGTCAGCGCGCAATTCGTCGTCCAACAGATCGTCTTTGGTGACCACCAGGATGCGGTCTTTGTCCAGCAGTTCGGGATTATACAGCTTAAGTTCGTTCAACAGGACGGCGTATGTGGCTGCCACGTCGTCGCTGTCGGCGGCCACCATAAACAGCAGCATAGAGTTGCGCTCTATATGTCGCAGGAACCTAAGGCCCAACCCCTTGCCCTCGTGCGCCCCCTCTATGATGCCGGGAATGTCGGCAATCACAAAAGAACGGTCGTCGCGGTAGCTTACGATACCCAGGCTCGGCTCCAGAGTGGTGAAAGCATAGTCGGCAATCTTTGGATGAGCGGCAGAGAGAGCCGACACCAGCGTAGATTTGCCTGCATTAGGGAAACCTACAAGACCGACATCTGCCATTATTTTCAGCTCGAGTACTACCCAGCCCTCTTCTCCCGGCTCTCCGGGTTGCGCGTAACGCGGGGTCTGGTTGGTAGCGCTCTTGAAGTTGTTGTTGCCCAGTCCGCCGCGGCCGCCGCGGCGCAGTATGACCTGCTGACCGTCTTCCATCACTTCACAGATCTGCTCTCCGGTCTCGGCATCGCGGGCCACAGTGCCCAGAGGCACTTCCAGCACTATATCCTTGCCGTCTGCCCCGGTACGGAGTCCGCCACTGCCCGCTTGGCCTCCATCGGCCTTGACATGCTTCTTATACTTTAAATGGATCAGAGTCCACATCTGCTTGTTGCCGCGCAAAATTATGTGCCCTCCACGACCGCCGTCACCGCCGTCAGGACCCCCCTTGGGGACATACTTCTCACGGCGCAGGTGCATACTACCCGCCCCTCCGGCACCGGATGCACAGAATATCTTGACGTAGTCTATGAAGTTACTCTCTGCCATACTGTCACTCGTTTCTGCGAAGATACAAAAAGGCTTTGAAAAATGAGGAATAGGCATTAACTTTGAGATATAATGCGTCAGAATCTTATAAAACCTAACAAAAAATAAAAGGAAATGAAAAAATTATTTGCAATTGCAGCTGGTTTGATGCTCATTGGCACCACAGCTTTTGCACAGAGTTTCGGTGCAGGTTATGTTCAGTCCACCCAGAAGTTCAACAAAACTGCCAGCACCGCTAACGGCTTCTACGCCGGTTTTGGCTACACTGCAGAGATTTTGCCCTTCCTCAGCCTGAACCCGGGTATCTACTATGAGTTCTTAACTGCTAAAGACGGCTTAAGTTTCGGCTCATTAGCATCTGTAAGTGGCAAGACAACAGAGCACTACGTTAATGTCCCTCTCCAGTTGAGCCTCTCTCTTCCTCTTGCACCCACATTCAAGATGTTCTTGTATGGCGGCCCCACTGCAAACATTGGCATCGCTTCAACCACAAAGGTCACCGGCAAAGTACTTGGCTTTGAAGGTGAAGAAAGCAAAGTAAATAACTACGAAAAAGGTGAATACAACCGTTTTGACATTATGCTTGGCGGTGGCATAGGTGCAGAAGTTGCCAAGAGAGTCCGCCTCACAGTTGGTTATGACTTTGGTATGCTCGACCGTGCTAAGAACAGCGACGACGTGCTCAAACGCAATCGCCTCACAGCTGGTGCTGCATTTATTTTCTAGCAGAACAAATTATTACTAATAGAAGGAGGAAGACCTCAGGGTTTTCCTCCTTTTTTATTTGACGGCCTTTCAAACACTAATATATGGTCCGGAACATCTATGTAGAGTATCATGCCGGCAGAAGCCTTCGCTTGCAAAGGGATTTGCCGACATAATTACTTAAATGACTGAATATCTATAGCAGTCGCGGAGCTTTGCTGCGGCGGCAGATGCATCCAGAAACTTCCGTTCGCTACGCTCACTTCATCCCTCCCACACATAATACTGGGGCTCTGCCCCAAACCCCGCCGCTCCAGCCTTGCTATTCCTCATTCCAACCCTGCTCGGCTTCCGCTATCGCCTGATGGCGATTGTCATCGCTGCGCGATAACTAGCATCTTGCGGGCCCCTCCCGTTTTACGAGGGCACGGGCGCCCACGGTTTCTTTGATGCATCTGCCGACCTACGACTTAAGCTCCGCATAAGATATTAAAGAGCAAATAATACGACTGGCTCACTCTCTCAAACCGTTTCAAACCTTTCTTTCTGCGAACGTTTATTTCCGGCAAATAATAGCGTAGCTAACTGAATGTTTCAGGCAATATCTCTCACTGCAGTTGCGGAGCTTTTGCCGGCATACACAAAGTAAAAAAGGACCGGCCCAATGGGTCGGTCCCTTTTGTATTAGGTTTTACTAAGATTATTTCTCAGTAGGGAGGCAAGTGATGTCACCTGTAACTACCAACTTGCAGAGCTTATTGGTGAAAGGCTCTTTGCCGGAGAGAACGTAGTAGGTTACGCGGTACTTAGCCAGGAACGGCTCCTGCAGAGCTGCACCGTGGTTGTCCCACTTGATCACACCAAATTCGTTAACGGTCAGACGAGCGTCATTGAGGTGTTCCTTACCATCAGCGGTGAGGAGCTCAATGCTGTCAACATTGAAAGTGAGGCCACCGTATACTGCCTGAGCAGCTGCAATCTCGTCGGAGATAGTCTTAGCGTTGTAAACAACTGCAGGATTAGTCTCCTTGGTCTCAGAGATGATGATACCATCGGTGTCATCAGCAGTGAGGATGCCATAGTATGCAGGATTCATCTCAGTAGGAAGCTCAATTGCAGGAGCTGCAGCCTTGAACGGCATAGCGAACTTCACATTGTAGTCCTTGGTGCATACATTGCCATTGTCAAGAGTCATAGACTGACGGACAGTGTAAACCTTGTCTGCAGTGAGGTAATCGGTAAGCTCGATAGAAGCCTCGTACATGTCGTTACCACTGTTGATAACAGCACCAGTCTGATTGCCAGGCAGTGAGAAGGAGATTGCACTGTGGTTGCCAGGAGCAGTCCAACCGGCAAACTCACCTTTGAAGTGCTCCTTAAGCTCGGAGTACATCTGATAACGATTGTGCCAGCCGTTCATTCTACCTTTAACCTGAACAGTGTTCTCGTCAACCTTGTAGTAATCGCTGAGTGCTACCCAACCGTGGTTAGGATGTTTAACTGTGTAAGAACCCTTGATAACGATAGGAGAATACTCGTGCTCATCGTAAGGGTTAATCTTGAAGAGAACAGAACCAGAAGCGTTCTCATTGATAGTGTCAAATACGGTGATTGTGAACAGAGAGGTAGCATGCTCGTCGTCAGAGCCGGTCTCGAAGTTTGCAACTGCAACGACAGACGCATTTGCGGGCTGATAAACAATCTCTACGTTTTCAACATCGTACTGGATCTTGAACTGCTCGTAAGAGAGTTTAACACCTTCTGCATTGAGGACGTTCTTGTTGAACTGATCCCAAGTGTACTCGCATACCAGGAAACCATTACCGTGCTCACCAAATACAGTGCTGTTGATATCCTCATAGTTGATCTCACCAGAGAAGCCTTCAGGATAGATAGTAGGCTTGGGCTCGTCATAGACAATCTTAACCTTGATGTAATCCTCAGCGAGAATCAGACCCTCGTACTTAACCTGAACCTTGAGGACGGGAGTACGACCGATAGCGGAAACACCAAACTCGTCCTTAACGTTCAAGATACCAGTCTGCTCGTTGAAGTTGACGAACTTCTGCTGGTTAGTCTTCTCAGCAGTAGTAGAGATATAGTTCTCAAGTAACTTAACAGTGTAAGAAACACCATCGGCATATACGTCAGGGAGGTCAGTCCACTTCCCAACCCAACGAAGGCCCTTGGTCTGGAGATAATCAAAGATATTGATTTCCTTGTTGTAAACCAGCTCGATATTGGCAGGGTACTTATCCTCATCATCGGGATTACCAACAATAGCCTTAACATCAGCATCGCTGTCGGTCCACTTATTGGTAACTCTGCTGCAAGGATAAAACTCTTCACCTGAAAGCTTGTTGTAAACTTTGAACTCAGTCATGTCGTAAGCCTCGACCATAGCGAAGTCAGAAACAATCTCTTCTGCGCTATTGTCACCAGCAACGACAGCCTTGAGAGCCACGAGGTTCATCTTGTCAATCGGGGTATCGTCATTGCGCTGAGCGTATCCGGCACCCTTATAAGATTTAACCTTAATCTTAGCGAAGAGCTCACCAGCCTTAGGAGCGATACCCAGAACATCGTTCTTAGCTACGATGCTGCCTACAAATTCATTGTTACCATCACCAGTAGCCTTGGTAACCATAGCCTGACGGTCAACGAAACTGAACTCAGCACCCTTGAGATTAGCGTTAACAGGATTTACGCGGAAGCTGATAACAGGCTTGTTAGAAACATATTTAACAGCGAGACCAGCAGCAGGATCGAAACCTTTGAGCATGTACATAGGAACAACGCCAAAGCCTTCATCATAGAAACCTACGCCGACATCGTTCTTCTCGTAAGGGTTGGTAGCTACGTAATCGAGGCTCTTGAGAGCAGCGAGGAGGTTGATTACAACGGGAGCGTCTGAACCTTCAACGTTGTAGAAAGTGAGAGCTTCTTCAGTCCAAACAGCATACATCAGGCCAGCCTCAGCGAAGGTCTCGGTGTTGCCGGTCTTCTCACCATTCATGTACTCGACGAACATACCGTCCTCGATCTTCCAAGAGATGGAGTCGCCTTTGTCGCCTTTGTCGCCTTTGTCGCCCTTGTCACCTTTGTCGCCCTTGTCACCTTTGTCGCCCTGGGGACCCTGGATACCCTGCTCGCCCTGAGCCTGCTTACCGGTGTCGACGCCGTCAACGAACCAGTTACCATTGTCACCAACGGTGATTACGGGAGTCTTACCATCCTTACCATTGGTACCATCTTTACCGTTAGTGCCGTTAGCACCATTCTTAACAGTAAATCTGTCACCATTGCTCAGAGTAACTACTACGCCTTCTGAGGTAGTTGCAACGTTGGTGATAACATTACCATCGTCAATTGTCTTCTGAAGAGTTGTTACATTGCTAGTAAGATCGGATACCTTCTGATTCAAGTTATCCAGATCCTGACTGTAATCCTGGCAGGACACAGCACTTGCGAGGCCGACTACGAGAGCCATGCCAGCAATGAAGAATTTGAGTTTCTTGTTCATAATTGATTTGAAAATTAAAGGAATTTAAATTGTATTTTGATTTATTGTTCTTCTATTGACAGCAGATTATTTTGTTACGAGTGAGATAGTAACCCTGTTCTTGTCGTTCTCTGCGAAAGGCTGAACTGTGTCACCCTTGAAATCGGTGGAGATGCGGCTTTCGCTGATGCCGGCATTTACCAGGAAGTCCTTGACAACGGCAGCACGGTTCTCGCTGAGCCACATGTTGTGTTTGTGCTTACCAGTCTGAACATCTGCATAACCGGTGAGAGAGATGTTTACGTTAGGGTTCTCTTTAAGCCACTCTACATAATCGTTGAGCTTTTTAGCCTCTGCAGGGAGAATCACAAAGGAATCCCTCTCGAAGAAGGTGCAAATCTGCTGCATCGCAGCATCGCGGGCAGCCTTCTCAGCAGCAGCCTTCTCAGCAGCAGCTTTCTCTGCAGCAGCTTTCTCTGCAGCAGCTTTCTCAGCAGCAGCTTTCTCAGCAGCAAGACGAGCAGCCTCACGCTCAGCAGCGCTATTGTCCACTACTACGGGAGCCGGCTTGCGGGTGTAAGCCTTACCAAGGTTAATCTTCAAACCTGCCAGTGCATTGAACTGGAAATCAGGGTTGTCAGCCTTCTTGGAATTGAAGTGGTCGTTGAGCACGTTTGCGTTAGCCTCAATCATAATGGCGAGGGCGTCTGACAGACGGATGTTGGCACCGATACCACCGCGGCCCACCGGAGTGATGAGATTCTTCTGCCACAGGTAAGCGAAGTACTCGCTGGGATTGACAGACGTAACATTGTTGGCACCATTGTCAAAACCATAGGCAGCGCCACCACCGACGAACAGATAGGGGCTGAAAACACGGTCATGCCTGTAACCACCGAAAAGGTTGGCCAAATCAAAGGTCAAGTCCAAAGAACCCTGAGCAAACTTGAACGCATAGTTCTCGATGCCCTGAGCGCTGAGTGCGGTACCTTTACCCTGCCAGCCGCTGCCACCCAGACGCAAGCCAAAGGTCGGAGTAATCTGCCAACCCAGATTGAGGGCTGCAGCCGGAGAAAACATCTGGAAATAGTTACCTTCTGCGATAGTATAGCCAGCGCCACCCATCAGCTGAAGGTCTACGTGGGATTTAAACTCCACTTCACTGTCGGACTTGCTAACTTTCTGGGCCTGTGCGACTCCGCTAGAAAGCACCAAGGCCACTATCAACATACATAAGCTCTTGTTTTTCATAGTCTTTTTTTATATGATCTTTTTCTAATTTTTACTTCTCAAACGCCTGCGTAAACTCGTTTTATAAGGGCTTGCCGCAAGCAATTTTAATGCATAATTCTCCCGTCGTTTGTCTTTAATGCCATTATAGTTACTCGCAAAGATGGTTATTTTTTTTGAAATAACAAACATATTCATGAAAAAGTTTCCTCACATTTCCTTCTGAACGGGTTATTCCTTTTACACCTATAATTATTATCACTTGCTGTCTAGCATTTTCTCAGCACCCGAGATATACTCTCCAAGAGCGTCGGCCATCAGCAGAATATTGGTAGCCACATTGCGCACTTTTTCATTGCCAAAGTTCTCTTTAAGGGAATACCACGTGGTATCTGTCCCCTCTATTGAATCGCAGAAGGAGATGCCTGGGAAGCGGGCGACAAGATTGGTGCGGAAAGCCTCCGTACAGTTACGGCAGAGGGTCTCTACCTCCCCCTCCAGCGCCGTCTCGGTCTCTTTTGACCGGGTGCTGGCATACGCCTCCACAAAGTCTGAGTAAAGTTCAGACTGATTGATAGATACATTCTCACCATCGTCGTTTATCAGCCAGCAGAGATTCACATCGCCGGGGTCACGCTTGATGGCCAGGTCGTTCAACTTGGTGAACTTGACACCATACAGGGTAAGTGCGCCATCCTCGCCCACGGCATACTTAATCTTTGTCATATCTATGCCGATGGATGCTTTTACATAGTATTTACCTATGTACAGCACCTTCTTTGCACCTGGATGGAGACGGTCGTTGACCCAGGTAGCTATGCGGTCAATCATCACCTTGCGGTCAGGCAATTTATATGCTGGATCTCCCAGGAAACGCTCCAGAGGCTCCTCTTTAACTATGTAGCCGGTCTTGTCGTAGGTCATAGTCTCCACCTTGAAGGTGAGCTGCAAATCGGCGGGAGCACCGGTAGTCTGGCTCCACGTATCTATGCGACTCTCCAGCTCGCGGTTACGAGCCCTGAGTGCAGACAACTGCTCCTGCAGCTGCCGCTCCTCACCCTCCCTTTGCAGAAGCTCGTGCGCTTTCTTGCTGAACTCATTCTGAATCAGGTTACTGATTGGCTGGATTGCGAACAGCATCAACACTACGGTAATTGCGTTTGAGACAACTACCGCCAAGGGAGACATGATGCGGGGAAGAAACATAAATGCCGCCACGTTGAGGATAATCAGCACCAGGCATAGGGCCGTAAGCAGATAGCTGGTGATCATCTTCTTTTTGTCCAGCGCCGATTTTACCGCCTTACTTACAAATAGTCCCATAATACTCTGATTAAAAACCTAAAGACCCATCATTATCGAAGGCGCTATACCCAGAACGGTACACAACAGCCGGGCCACCCTGAGGGTCGGTTCTGCCCTACCTGTGACATAATCATTAACGCGGGAAGGACTCACGCCTATGGCACTGGCCAACTCTTTCTGGGTCATTCCTTTCTCTTCAAGGGTCAGTTGAATCAACTGGGCTGTAGTCGGCTTCTCTATTGGATAATACTTTTTCTCGTAGTCAACCACTATATCAGAAACTATTGACAACTCAACAGCAAGCGGATTGTCCGCAGGCATATCATCTCCGACCAAAGGGAGCAACTCCTCTATACGCCGGAGGGCATATTCATACCTGATTTTTTCGTCTTTCATATTGTTTTCACATCTATCTTGTCATACTCACTATGAGTTCCTACAAACCGAATAAAAACATATCCCATCAAAAATTTAGTAACGACAACAAGACGATAATCATTACCCTTGATATTGAACACATAACGCTGGTTGCCGACAGAATCCACTGAAGAAAAATCTTTCTTTATATCCGTAAAAGACCTCCACCTGGCATTTTCTGCGATTTGATACCATCGTTCCAGGGCTGGCTTGGCTTCTTCCCTGCCACGTTGCCCGTAGAACTCTTTCAACTTCCTGTGCGACACCACTCTCATACACGTGTTTCTTCTATACAAATATACCCAACTATTTTGTTTTTCAAAATTATTCATATAAAGAATCTTAATAAACAAGATTTGACACATGTATTAAACATATTTCGTATTTTTGTTTGCTTAACCCTTCAAGATGAAAAAAGTTCTTATTCTCTATGCCGCTGTAGCGGCCGCCTTTGCCGCAGGATGCTGCGGCTGCAACAATGTCAATTCTTTTAAAACGGTTGCCCGTGAAGGTTCTGCTCCGGCAACCAGCGAGATAACCTGGAGCGGCTACACAAACTGGTGGAACAGCATCTACACGCAACAGGTGCGAAGCGGCAATCTCAGCAAGATAACGGTACCTGATGCCGCCAAAGTGCTGGAGCAGCGCCGGCGCGACCTTGCCGAGGCGCTTGGCCTGCCAGGGCTGCAGATGCAGGAGGGCTTTCTTGACGGATTGTTTGCCGGCGAATATGCTACTCTTGAGAACCCTTCCGAGAGCGACCTGCAAAGCGCTTTCAAGAGTACGGACTGCGTGCTGGCATTTGTGAACCGTGAATCCGACCTTGGCGGCAAACTGGCCGGCAAGGCACCTGTACACGTTTATGTTGCACCGAGCTACCAGACTCACGGGAAACTGGCGGCGCTGGACGCCTTTGAAATGCGAAGCGGCCGCAAGCACCTTTTCGCTGCCGTGGGGACCCCGGCTGACCTGGCGCGTCTAAAAGAGCTGATTGAAGAGGCACGGGCACTTGTAGGCAGCTATGACCTCAAACGAGGCTGGTTTGGCTTACACACAGACATCCGCACCGTGACCTGCAGCGCAATGACCCCCATAGAGACAATGGCCGCCGGCATGAACGAGGGCAACAGCTGGTTTGTGTTCAGCGGCGAATACGAGAGGCTCATCAAGGCGGAGTTGGAGCGCTGGATTCTAGAGTCCGGATCGGGCGTTGAGGCTGCCGTGGGCACTCATTCCCTCTACGACTGCCGCGACTGGGAAGGTTTTCAGGAGCAGTTGCTTAAAGACAACCCGTATGAATATGCCAAAGAGCGCGACAAGCGGGGCGGCTACCTTTTCCGCCCTATCCAGGAGTGGGGCGACTACGCCGGCACCGGCACCGAAATATACAACGGATACATTGCTTCTGCCGGTAATGCGGAGATTGTGGATACCTGCAGCATGCCTTTCGTACTCCCTACGGGCAATATCTCAGACGGCAGCTGCAACTGTATGGTACTCTTCACCCCCAAGGATGAGCCGTTCAGCCGGGATGAGATGTGGAGGGCAATCATGGACCGCCGCGAGGTGGCGATAGAGGCCAATGCAGAGGAATTTACAGTTATGGGCGACACCCGTTTCCGCCGCCCCGTACAGCTGATGATGATAGAGCGCGCCTTCCTGGAACGCTATTTCGGTGACCAGGTGGGCATCACCGCACGGGTAGAGGGGACTACTCTGAAAGTTGCCATGACCAACTTTGGCAAATCCACTGTAAAAGGACATTTTGAAATCACGCTGCCACCCACAATTAAACTCGCCGGCAATGCACCGCGTCAGGTCAGCATACCCGGCCGCGGCGTCAAAGAGTTGTCAATGGATCTGGCCATCTCGCCCGAGGCAATGGGTCGCCGCAGCGCAATCACCATAAGTTATGATCGGGGCAAATCCTCAAAGAAAGTACTTGCAGAGATGGATATGCCGCAAGCTGTAGCAACCCATAAGTTGCTTTATGGCACCACATCCGGTTGCGAAATCCCAGTGTCGGTGTATAACTTCACCAAGAGCGGCCAAGTAGAGGTATCCCTGTCGGTAAGCCGCAAGGATGAGCCCGGGAATGTCGTTTTACACCAGAGCGAGACAATCAGTCTGGAGAAGGACGACAACGCAAAGATCGGCTTTGACGTGAAGCTGGAGCCGGGCAATTATGTTGCAGTTACATCATCACAGGGGGCATCGGCAGTTACGCAGCTGGGCATCGGCGAGGAGGCGAAGGATGCCGTGAAACTCTGGGAAGAGGATGTAAACGGCGACGGCATCGACGAAATCTATATGGAAAACAGCAAGGTGCGCGTGATGCTGCTGGCCATTGGCGCTCGCGTCATGGAGTATTATGTGAAGGATAAGGACGACAATGTCCTGTTCAAAAACTGGCCAAACGAGCCTTACGACCCGGAGCGGCCCTATCGCAAGCGTAACTTCTGGCCATTTGGCGGCTTTGAGGATTTCCTTGGCCAGGCCAGCGTGGAGACCCACAAAGTTTATGACTGCGAAGTGATTAAAGATGGCGGAGAGTATGCAGAGGTGAGAATGGTGGCCGACTACTTTGGCAACACGATAGAGAAGGTTTTCACACTATACGGCGACACCCCTCTGCTGAGCATCCGATTTGCCCTGGATATGGTCAATCCCGAATTCAACGTGCTGGGGCCCCAGCCTATCCTGGAGGTGGGCAAGGCGCACGACCCGCAGGATAAGATCATCGTACCCGAGAAAGAGGGCTTGAGCGACTACCACGTGGATATGGCTGACTATTGGGGCAAGTTCCTCTTCCCCATCGAAGGTTGGAACGTGGATTATGACCCCGTGGAGGATGTATACTTTGCCGGCGCCTTCCCTGTTGACCAGCCCTTCACGCTACACATGTGGCATAACCACCCTCGTAACCGGGATACCCGCTTCTACTACTGCGAGCTGCAACCCTGGATGGAGATTTTCCGCCACAACACCACCTACTTCTCTTACTATATGTGGGCCGGCGGCGGCAGCTGGGAAGAGGGAATCCAGGCGCTTCGCGACCGTAACCTGATAACTGAAAAACATCAATAATATGAAAAAAATCATCTTCGCGGCTGCTGCCGCCCTCGTTACAATCATGTCAATTTCCTGCCAGGAGAAAAAAGCGACCGTAGAGCCTGACACAGAGGCCATGAAAAACAAGATCTACTCCATATCAATGAACAAGATATGCAAGGAGTGGGACGGCCAGTGGCAGGGAATGGCAGTCGCATCGGACGGCAACTGCTACTTTGGCTCATCCACCCACGCCAAGAGCCACGGCGCCGGTTTCCACAAGTTTGACCCGCGCACCTATCGCCATACAATGCTGGTTGAGGACATGACCTATCAGTGCGGCGAGCAGGACCTCCCGTTCCAGCAAGGCAAGATTCACAGCCCCATTGTGGAGTGCGACGGATGGCTCTATTTCTGCACCCATCTCTCCAACTACTGGAAGGAGGGTATTGAGGCATACCCTGGCGCGCACGTTTTCGGCTATGAGATGGCTACCGGGCAGTTCCGCGACTACGGCATTGTAAAGCCCCGCTACTCCATCTACTCCGCCATCGCCGTGGATCCCGTTCTTAAGAAGCTGTATGTGTTCAGCGTACCCTTCGTGCCTGAACTCTACAAGGAGGACGGATGCCACCTGATGAGCATAGATATGGTTTCCGGCGAGAAGAAGGACTGCGGCAAGGTGGTGGATGGCCGTCTGGGGGCCTCTTTCTGGTTCTTTGTGGACAAGGACAGCAATGTCTGGTTTACCCTCTGGAAGAGGAATTATGTATATGAGAACGATTTCGGCAACCTTTACTGCTATAACCCGGAATCTGACAACATTACCGTCTATGACAACGTACTGCCCAAAGGCCAGCTGATAGACGAAACCCCCGTTTCCGAGGCACGCAATGAGCAACGCGCATGGACCTGGCTGAGCCCCTTCCCCGGCCGCGACAAATGCTATTTCATACAGGGTACCCTTGGCGGCGGCGACGAGCGCCTGTGGATATTTGATCCCTCTAAGGATATAGTATCCGGCGCGGCATTCGAACCAGTTGCATACATCGGCTCATCATATTTCGAGACCGCTGTGGGCGGCGACCGCCTCTATTTCTGCCAATATGAATACCTTGAAGATGCCCGCACAATATTCAGCGAAGACGAGCGCGAGATTGATCCCGACAGTCCCGAATATGTAGAGCGAAAGATCCATCTTCGCAGCATCTCGCTCAAAGATGAGGGTCTGCACCGCGAAATCAAGGATCACGGCCCGCTGATTGACCAGGACGGCCACGCCGCGCTCATGATAATGTCTATGGCGGCAGATAACGACGGCCACGTGTTCGTATATGGCAGCTGGAGACCGAACTCCTTCAAGGAGGCCACACTCCAGTACCTGCTGTTCGAACACCCCAACGGCGACCTCTACCGCCTGCTCAAACGAGGCGAGTTCTTTGCTGTGATAGACACAAACAAAGATTAGCTCGGTTATGTGATATTTGTTGGACTCTTGCATTCGGGATGGCCGAACTCTCCTTCGGCTCCACCGGAGCAGGACCCTGTCTGAGCTTAGGATACAGGTTCTGATTATCCCCCGCCCAATCGCGATTGATTCTTCATATAGTGACTTATTCAACAGCAGAAACAGTCAAATTTGACTGTTTCTGCTGTTTGTTTTTTGAAAAAATGGAAAATATTCCAAAAACAGACAATATTATGATATCCTACAAAATGGGAAAATTTGAGAATAATGCTCTTCGAGTGACGAACTTTAGTATAGATTTGCCAGAGGGAATGGGCCTGTCTATATAAAACAAAACCCGTATGTTTGATTGCTCAGGGACACACGGGACTACAAACGCAAAGATAAACACTATCCCGATAACTGCAAATATATTTGTCTCTCAGCAATGAAATATCCAGAGTACGAAGAAGCCTTCTCACCAGCCAGACTTAACAGATATCTCAAAGCTTGCGGCAATGACACCTCTGCTGCGCTTGCATTATATCGTTATAACATTTTACTATGTGAGAAGTATTATGCAGTGCTCAATGTTTTTGAGGTTGTCCTGCGTAATGCCATCAACAATCATTATTCCGTCTTACTGTCTGATAAAGACTGGATAAGACATCAATTAGATTCTGGTGGAATTCTGGCGAATTATCCACATCTTTCCAGCCTCAACAATATACTGGAGAATCTGGATAGCACTGGACGCTATACAAATGACCGGGTAGTTGCTTCCGTTTCATTTGGTTTCTGGACACATCTCTTCTCAAGGAAACCCTTTGTGCAAGGACAACAGTCGCTTCTACAGATTTTTCCTGAACGGACTAAAGGTCTTGGGCAAAGATTCATTTATAACGAACTTCAAGATATTAAAACACTCAGAAACCGCATCGCTCATCACGAGGCGATCTGCTTTGATCATACCGGAGCTAAAAGCACCGTTCCGGCAAAGAATTACTATAATCTCATCATTAAATACATCCGGTTTCTCGGTTATTCTGAATCCCAACTTCTTTCTGGTCTTTGGTATTCACCGTCTGCTATTTTACAGCGTATTGATACCCTCCGCTGAGTAATCTATTGAACAGCCGCGTACCATACTTGACATTTGAACTAAATAATCTATCTTTGTAGAACTGCAAAGCAAGAAAGCAGCAAAGATATTGATTATATAGCGTTTGCTATTTATTCGGAACATTCTAAAACCTGGCGGTTTTTGTATTCCTACTCCGGATAAGTCAGTAAACGTCTGCGCTTACGCGTGAACGTGACTTGTCTGTAGGAAGGGTTTCCCGCCAGGTACCCAGAATGTGGATGATGGTCGTCCACGTTTTTTGTGTACCTGCGTGAGCCCGGATACGACGGATAAGTTGCAGCGCGCTAAGAAAGCGCAGAATGGACACTCAAATCAAGTCCAAGGACAGGGTGGCCGCTCACGGGGAGGTATTTACCAATCCCCGGGAGGTGAATGCCATGCTGGACCTTGTAAAACCGGAGACGGAGAGGCTTGACTCCCGTTTCCTGGAACCCGCCTGCGGCGACGGCAACTTCCTTATTGAAATCTTACGGCGCAAACTCGCCATCTGCGAGGCTCGCGTCAAAGCAAAGCAATATACTCAGCTCCAGTATGAGCACGATACCATCTGGGCCATATCCAGCATCTACGGCATCGAACTCTTGGCCGACAATGCTGCATCTTGCCGAGAACGCCTTCTGAACTACTTCACGGAGCAGTACCGGTCGCTCTTCAAATCAAAATGCAAGGACAGTTGCATCGAGGCTGCTCACTACATCCTGTCCAAGAATATCATCCACGGCGATGCCCTCACCTACAAACGTGTGGATAAACCCAATGAATGGATACACATAAGCGAATGGAGTTTCATCGGTGCCGATAAAGTCAACCGCCGGGACTACGAATTCTCCTATCTCGTTGGCGAATACGAAAGCGACGGGCTTTTCTCCGACCTTCCTGCGGAGACCTTCGCCCCCGTCCATTTCCTCAAGATAAATGCTGCTGCCTATGGTGAACAGTAATTACAATCCGGACGTTCTAAACTGTATTGCCAATCTGAGCAACGACGAAGTTTTCACTCCGCCGGAACTGGCCAACCGAGTCCTGAACCTGTTACCGCAGGACCTTTTCAAGAGCCCGGACACCAAGTTCCTCGATCCATTCACAAAAAGTGGCGTCTTCCTCCGGGAAATCGTCAAGCGGCTCGACCGTGGTCTGGAATCCCAGATGCCTGACCGGCAACTTCGTATCGACCATATCCTACACAACCAAGTCTTCGGCATTGCTATCACGGAATTGACATCATACTTGTCACGCCGCTCTGTTTATTGTTCCAAGCACGCAGATGGGAAATACAGTGTCTCCAGATTCAACACCGAGAGTGGAAACATATTGTACACCAATATATCCCATACATGGGAAAACGGCAAATGTAAATACTGCGGTGCCTCCCAGACGGTCTATGACCGAGGCTCCGAGGCAGAGCAATATGCCTACATGTTCATCCATACAGACAATCCCAAACAATTCTTTGGAAATATGAAGTTTGACGTAATCGTCGGCAATCCGCCGTATCAACTTGACGATGGCGGTAATAATGCCAGTGCATCTCCTCTATATCAGAAGTTTGTGGAACAGGCAAAGAAACTAAAGCCTCGTTACCTGTCAATGATTATCCCTTCCAGATGGTTTGGCGGTGGCAAGGGCCTGGATGATTTCCGTAAAGAAACATTGAACGACAATCGTTTCAGGGTTATAGTGGATTACGAGAATGCCAACGATTGCTTTCCTGGCGTAGACATCGCTGGTGGAGTTTGCTATTTCCTTTGGGACCGGGAACACCCTGGTGATTGTAGAGTTGTAAATATCAATAACGGGCAGGAAGTATCGACAACGCGTCGTTTGAATGAATTTGGCACTTTCATTAGGCGTGCTGAAGCCTTGCATATTGTGAAAAAGGTTCTTTCAAAGAAAGAGCCATTAATGTCCAATGTGGTTTCAAGCAGTAAACCTTTTGGACTAAGAACCTTTGTTCGCCCCCAGAAATCTGGAGACATAAAGCTTCGCTGGCAAAATGGCGAAGGCCCCTACAGTCGTTCCGAAATAACTGTAGGAGTTGAAATGATCGACAAATGGAAGGTTATTACTTCATACGTGGGATATGACCATGCAGGGAATCCGGGAAAAGACGGCAAACGAAAGGTCTTCAATAAAATTGATATTCTCCCTCCTGGAA